>NZ_BAAGTH010000012.1:0-200947 GCF_054782015.1 Salinifilum aidingensis
AGCCGTCAACTCCGCCCACGCCCGGCGACCGCGGCCCCGGCGAACGAGCACGCCCAGCTCACAAGCTGGAAAATCCTGCGTCGCATCCGAAGCTGTCCACACCACGCAACCCGACTGATCAACGCCATCCAAACCCTCATCCACACCAGCTAAACCCAAGCGGAAAGAGCTCAAGCAGGCGATCACAGTCGTGCTCCCAGTAGTGCGACCAGAACTGACCCCTGAGGTAGCGCAAGCGCTACTGCGGTTGATTTACCACGCGGCGTATACGCAGGAGAACCCCAACGAGTCCCCGACAGCAGCGAGGAGGAAGCAGGATGACCCACCAGTTCGCTTTTTACGGACGAGTATCTACTGAGGACCAACAAGACCCCGAAACGTCCCGCAATTGGCAACGCTCACGATCTCAAGCGCTGATCGAGGGGCATGGTGACATCATCGTCGAGTATTTCGACTCCGGTTACTCACGCTCGCTGCCGTGGAAACGTCGACCGCAGGCTGCTCGACTCCTCGAAGCGTTCAAGAACCCTGACCGCGCTTTCGACGCTGTCGTGATCGGTGAACCCCAGCGCGCCTTCTACGGCAACCAATACAGCACGACGTTCCCGGTCTTCGAGCACTACGGGGTCAGCTTGTGGATCCCCGAAGTCGGGGGCCCATTGACCCCGGCTCGGAAGCTCATGAGCTGATCATGGGCGTCTTCGGCGGCATATCCAAGGGCGAACGCAACCGCGTCAAGGTCCGAGTGCGGAGTGCGATGGGATTTCAAACCCAGATAGAAGGCCGTTACTAGGGAGGACGACCGCCCTACGGTTACTGCCTCGTTGACGCCGGTGCGCATCCCAACCCCGCCAAAGCCGCTGAGGGCAAACGCCTTAGAGCTCCTAACGCATTGGTGCGGGGAGGCGTCGCCAGCATATGAGGTTGGTGGCCAGGGTGAGGAAGCCGTGGTGGATGTCGGTGCGGCGTTCCCAACGGGTGGCCAGGCGTCGGAACTGGTGCAGTAGCGCGAGGGTTTGTTCGACGACCCAGCGCACGGGTTGGTTGTTGTCCCGGGTGCCGCGCCGGCTGATCAGCGGCCGGATCCCGCGCTCTCGTAACAAAGTCCGATGATGGTCGTAGTCATAGCCGCGGTCAGCGACCAGAACGTCGGGCTTGTGTCGCGGTCGCCCAGGTCTGCCGCGGACGGGCGGGATGGCATCGACCAGCGGCAGGAGCTGGGTGATGTCGTTGCGGTTGCCGCCTGTGAGGATCGCCGCGAGCGGTAGTCCGCCGCCATTGGTGATGAGGTGGTGTTTCGAGCCAGTCTTGCCGCGGTCTACCGGGCTGGGGCCGGTCGCTGATCCCCTTTTTTCGCCCGCACATGGGAAGAATCCGCGATCGCCCGCGACCAGTCGATCTGGCCAGCTGCGTGCAGCTCGGCCAGCAGCACTTCGTGGAGCTCGGCAAAGACTCCAGCTTCGTGCCAGTCCCGTAACCGGCGCCAGCAGGTCATCCCCGAACCGAACCCCAGCTCTTGGGGAAGGTCTTCCCAACCGATGCCCGTGAAGAGCACAAACAAGATGCCCTGGAGCACCTGCCGGTCCGGCAGCGGCTTCGGGCCGGTCTTGCCGGCTGGGCGTACCGGCAGCAACGGCTCGATGCGCTCCCACAACGCGTCCGAGACGATCCATGGCGCAGCCACAACAAGATCATCTCACACCAAGATCATTAATGTGTTAGGGGCTCTAAGAGTAAACCGCAAACAGCAAGAATATGAAAATCCACCAGGGCCAAAATGTGGCCCACGTAAAAAACTTCCATTCTGAGAGGATGATTCGCCATGGTGTACCTTCGAGCGCGTATGCTATAATGGAAGTTGCCGTGAGTATGAGCATAAAAGTGGCGGCAAAGGACAGGCCAGAAATCCATCCATATCGCCTTAACTTTGAGGGATGGCTGGCAGCCAGCGTCGGCCCTTGTCCAGTCGGAGGATCCGCGGAGGGCGAGACTGCCCTAGCTGCACTTCCTTGGGGAGAAGATCTTTGCAACCACGTAGTGCAACGATGGACCCAACGTCGATGTTGGTAGGGAGGCCAGGGGTGCCCTGTAAAGGGGTCGGGCTGGGGCGGTAGCTGCGAAATCACTAGGGTACACTACCTCGGCCACGCCAGAGCGAAATGAGTTTGAGGATTCGAATTCGGGCACTGAGCCTTTTCCACTTGGTGCGGTAGGGCCTCGGCGCTGGTGATGCCGGGTGTGGAGACGGGTGAAGCTCCTGGTAGACGAGTGGATTGACAAGATCAACTCGGCCACTACCAGGAGCTTCAGGGTGCTTTCTTACCCGTCGGGGATGTCGGTGTCCAGTCGCGCGTTGAACATGCTGGCTGAAGCGTTACGCCAGGAACGGCGGGCACGTCGGACCCGCTGGCGGCGTCTCGACGCGGGCCAGCAGGCGCTGTTGGTGCTGGCCTACCTGCGCAAAGGTGACACCTACGCGGACCTGGCGATCGGGTTCGATATCGGTGTCACCACGGCGTTCCGCTATATCCGTGAAGCCCTGGGAGTCCTGTCCGTCCGCGCGAGAAGCCTGGATGAAGCGATCACCCTCGCGGCGCGGAAAACCTTCGTCGCCCTCGACGGGACGTTGTTGCGCATCGATCGGGTCGGGATGGCCACCGCTCGGGATCGCCCGTATTACTCAGGAAAGCACACAAGACACGGGGTGAACGTGCAGGTCATCGCCGACCCTGCCGGGAGGTTGATCTGGGCCTCACCCGCATTGCCCGGCGCCCGGCATGACATGGGCGCAGCCCGGGACCACGGTCTCATCGACGCCCTCGACACCGCGGGCATCCGGGTCGTTGCCGACAGCGCCTATCGCGGCGCGGACTTCGAACTCCCGCAACGCCGCCGACCACGCGACAACTCCGACGACCGGCCCCACCTCTCGACGAACCAGAAGGCAGTCAACGTCGCCCACGCCCGCCTACGCGGCCCTGGGGAACGAGCGAACGCCCAGCTCACAAGCTGGAAGATCCTCCGCCGCATCCGAGGATGCCCGCACCACGCGACACTGCTCGTCAACGCGGTGCAAACCCTCATCCACGCAAGCTGACCACAAGTGGAAAAGGCTCACTACCAGGAGAGTGCGACATACCGGGTCGAATCAGCGTGTGGTGAGCATTGTCAACGGTCCTTACCGCGCACGGCGGCGTGCAGCTCGGCGATCTCGGCGTATAGTCGGCGCACCCCCTCCGGCAGGGTCGGGTGCTGCTGCTGGCCGGGCTGGTCTGCCCAGGCTCGTGACAGGTGCTACCCCACCGTCCCTGAGGAGCGCACGGCGGGCCGGGTCAGCTCTCCTTGCCGCGCACGCCCGCGCGCAGTTGCGCGATGTCGGCGCACAGCTGGCGTACATCGTCCGGTAGGGCTGTGTGGTCGGCGCGCAGGGTGGCGGCGGCGAGGCCGAGCACGGCCAGCGCCTGTCGGGAGCAGTCCTGTTCGCGGTGATCGCGGTCGACCTCGGCGAGCCAGTCGCGCACGTCCGCAGAAACCCCGGTGCTCTCGCCGGCCGCGGCGAGAAGCCGGCCGCGCAGGACGTGCAGGTGCTCAGCGGCTGCGGCCAGGCGCTGCTCCTCGGCGGCGGCCTGGTGTGCGCGTGCGCGGTCGGCCGCGCGGGCCACGCGGATGTCGTGCTCTGTGCTGCGCCCGAACTGCAGCAGGGCGGCGTTGCGGTCGCGGCGGTCGCGCACGCTCTGGCGGTGCATCCCGCCGCGGCTGAGCAGCGCGCCGACCTCGGCGTTGCTCGGTCGGACGTCGGTGAGCAGATCATCGAGCCGGGTGAGCCGGGCCTGTTCGTGTTCCAGCAGTTGCCAGCGCAGTTCCGCGAGCAGCAGCAGCGCCGCGCGCCCCTCGGCAGCAGCGTCCTCGGGCCGGCGTGCCGGGTGGCGGCGCAGGTAGGCCAGCACCTCCCACGGTTCGCTGCCCAGCAGTTCGCGACGCTTATCGCCAGTGCGGCGATGGCGCCGCCCGACCGGACCGCGCTGACTGCATCGAGTGGCCTTGAGCCCTCAGGTGGACGGGCTTGCCGGCACCGGTGTGCAGGCTTGGGCTACTTCTCGCGGTCTTCGCGGCGCTTCTGCGCGAGCTGGCGCAGCTCTTCGGAGACCACGTCGAGATCGAAGCGGTAGCGGCCGCCTGGGGTGACGAGTGCGATGGAGATGAGTCCTTCATCGGCGTAGCGGCTGATGGAGCGACGCGAGAGCCCGAGTTCGTCGGCGAGCTCTCCGGAGGACATCAGCCGCTTGCTCATAGCCGCAGCGTAGGGCTGCCATTTGGCCTCGGCAGCCTATTTGACCTGATATTCCTCTACGGCCTTACTGGCCTGCTTGTCCTGGCTGTGGGAGCACGCTACCCTCTGATTGGCCCATATGGCCTGAGTGCCTGAATCGGGGAGATTGTGGCGAGCGGAGGGAGTTGGACGTGCCAAGTGGGGTTGCACGTGTTCGTGTGGCCGCAGGGGACGTTCGTTCAGATCTACGGCCTGCCGCACTGGCAACGGCGGCTGGCCGGTGAGACGCGGGACGCGCACCCGGATCGGGTCGTGGCGGTGGCTGGGTTCTCGACCTACGCGGAGTTCTGCGCGTGGTGCCGGAACACGAACCCGTGGTGGTGAGGAATCGTGCATCGCGCACCGCCTGCGCTGGGAACCTCACACCGCTTGAGCAAGGACGACGGCACCGATGCCGCGTAGTCTGCGCGAGTGATGGACCGTGGCCGCTTGCAGGGACAGACGCTCATCGGCTCTGCCGCCGTGGCGAGCCTGATCGCCGCGCTGCTCCCCTCCAGCTACGTGTGGCTATCGATCTTGTGCTTGGTCGCCGCTGGTGGCCTGCTCGTGGCCGGCGTGGTGCGGTACGTGCGCTCGCGGTAGCGCCGGGGCCGTCGCGCCTACCGGCTGAGCAGGCGCTCCATCTCCTCGGCGGTCACGACGCAGCGGAACCCGGTGTCATCGTCGCACATCGTCTCGGCGGCGTCGTTGAACGAGGACGGCGTGGCCCGCTCGAACGGGCTCGTCCACGCCCCACCGCGCAGCTCCCGCCGGCCCGGACGCGAGGCGGTGGAAAACCACTCCCACACGTTGCCGCACAGGTCGTAGACCCCGTACGGACTCGCCCCGCTCTGACACCGGTCCACCGGCGTGCTCGCCCCGATGCCGCTCTCGCGCACGGTGCACTTGGCCGGCGTGGGCTGATCACCCCACGGGTAAACCGTGCCGCGGGTATCGCGGGCGGCCTTCTCCCACTGCTGCGCACTCGGCAACTCCTTGCCGGCCCACTGGGCGTAGGCGGCGGCGTCCTTCCACGTCACGAACACCACCGGGTGCTCGGCCAGCTCGGCCGAATGCGTGCCGCCGGTCCAGTGCTGCGGCGAGCTGTGACCGGTCGCGGCGACGAACCGCGCGTACTCGACGTTGCTCACCGGATGCACGTCGACGTAGTACGCCGGCACCCACACCGGCTCGTTGCTCGGCCCGGACAGGAACACGCTGGCATCGACCTTGACCATGAGACTGCCATCGGCGGGGTGGCGCACCTGGGTGCTGCCGATGAGCTCGGTCCCTCGCTCGCCCACCCTCAATCCGGGGTTGGTGAGCCTGGATTTCCAGCGGTCCGAGCCCTTCGACGCCATCAACCTCGCCGAGCAGTTGCACCTCCTCTTCGCCGGAGCCACCGGCGACGACACCCGCGACATCGACACCGAGCAGGAGATTCCCGAGGACACCGAGGACGGGGACGTGCTGCTCGACCTGGCCGACCTCGAACACATCGAAGTTGACGACGGTGACGACGGAGGCGAAGGCGGAGCGGCAGCTCAAGCAGGAGCTTCGGGACCGCCTCACCCCTGTCCAGGCATCGGGTCTTTCGCCTGGCTCCAAGTTCGAGGAAGCGGCAGAGCTGTGGATCTCGGACGTGGAGGCCGGGATCACCGACGGCGCCCGATCACCGACAACGCTCGACACCTACCGGGCCGGCTGCGGACGATCGTTCTGCCCGCCATGGCCGAGCTGCGGCTCCGCGAAGTCACGGTGTACCGCGTCGAGCAGGTCTGCCAGACCGTTCGGACGAACTGGAGCGTCGACTCCACCCGGACCGTTCGCAACATCATCTCCGGCATCTGCGCGCTGGCAGTCCGGTACCGGGCGTTGGAGCTCAACCCGGTCCGGCACATGAGCTCGCTCGAAGGCAAGAAGAAGGTCTCGCGATCGCTGACCGCTGAGGAGATGAAGGACCTGCTCCACAAGCTGGACAGCAGCGACTTCGCGGCCAAGCACGACCTCCCCGACCTCGTCCGGTGGTACGCGGGCACCGGCTACCGCACCGGCGAGGCCCTGGCGGTGCACTGGCACCACCTCGACCTCGACGGCGGCACGGCCCAGTGGCCCGGCAACGTGATCAGGGCCAAGGGCACCGGACTCATCATCAACGAGGGCAAGACCGAGGTCTCCGAGCGGATCCTGGCATTGCCCTCGTGGCTGGTGACCATGCTCCGGCGGCGCCGCGAACGCCTCGCCGACGAACTCGGGGCCCTGCCCGAACGGGTGGCCGGCCCGGTCTTCCCCAACACCGCCGGCGGACTCCGCGACAAGGCCAACACCCTCGCCCGCTGGCGCGACTTCCGCGCCACGGCCGGCTACCCCTGGGTGACCTTCCGGACCTTCCGCCGCTCGGTGGCCACCGTCCTCGACGAGGCCGGCCTCTCCGCCCGCGAGATCGCCGACCAGCTCGGCCACTCGAAGGTGTCGACCACCCAGGACGTCCGCACGGGCCGCCGGGTCCGCAGCCACCGGGCGGCCGAAGCGCTGAGCCGCGTCGAGTGCTTCGAGGGGTGATCTCAGGAAAGACCTGGTGATGATCGTGCCGCTCCCGCTCGGCAATCCTCTCACCTGGATGAGCGGTGGGGCAGGTCGGATTTGAACCGACGACCTGACGGGTTATGAGTCCGCTGCTCTGACCTGCTGAGCTACTGCCCCGGCAGGGCCGATCGTAGCGAGATCACCGGGGAAGACGACCGCGGGGTCCGGGCGCACGGGGGCACCGCGGAGACCGCACATCCCGCGCGCACGACCGCCCCCTTTGTCAAGGACCTCACCTGACCGAGGTCGGGAACCCCCACGGGAAATGTTCGAACCCCTGGGCGCGGACCCGCCGAAGCGCAGCGCGGGATCCGCCGAGGGATGCAACACGCACGGAGCCGGCGCGCCGTGGTGCACGACGCGCCGGCTCCGCTCGGATCGATCCTCAGGCCACGAAGCTCAACACGCTGAACGCACCCGTCAGCTGGCCGATGATGGCGATCGTGGTCAGCAGCGCCCCGATGGCGACCACGGTGCCGACCGACAGCAGCAGCACGTACACGAGTGCCTTGACCGGTTTCGGCAGGTTCTCCACCGTTGACCAGTCCGGCAGGGAAATGTGCGGGTGCTTCCCGATTCCTGGTGCCGACATCTGACTACCCCCGTCCTTCGTCAGTCCCCGAACCCGAATACCGCTGTGCCGGACGAGACGACCCAGCGGCGGTGTGCCGTTGCGCGCAACGCATAACGAATCAGTTTCATTCGCTGATCCGAACGACCGATTCCCGGCGCCCGGTGCCCGAGCACCGGGAGCCGGAGTGCGTGGAACCGGCGCCGACGGCACCGCCCATCTTCCGCCGCGACCCCCGGGGTGCGCGACCCCGTTCACCCGAAACGCGCCTCGTGCGCAGGCGTTCCGGTATGACCGCGAAGACGCGGAGCATCCCCGGCGCCCTGCGCGCGGAAGCGATCTTCGGCGACCCGACCGCCCCGTCTCCGGGTGGTCGACCGGCCACGACCCGGCCGGTTCAGGATGAGCGGAGTTCAGGCTCGGACATTCGGACCTTGCACCGTTGCTGCTCGTGATCTTAGCAGGCGAGCGGCTCCGTCCCGCATGACACCGCGCACTCGGCGTGTTCCCGCAGGCCGCGCGGCGGCGCGGAACGAAAGGGCCCGCGCAATTCGATCATTTCCGCGCAAGTGCGAATTGCCGGCCGAGCGGAATGGAGATCATCTTTCCGCCGATCGCTCATCCGCCGCCCGCGGAGCGGCCGGTGGCGCGGACGCGGCCGCCACCGCGCTGCGGGTGCGGCCGCCCGTCCGCGGGCGCCGCGCCCGCGCTGTCAGCGCGCTGCGGGTGCGGCCGCCCGTCCGCGGGCGCCGCGCCCGCGCTGTCAGCGCGACCGCGGTCAGCACGAGCAGGTTGGCCGCGAGGCCGAGCACCCCGGCGTTGATGCCGAGCGGGGTGATCCCCGCCGCGGTCAGCACGAGCACGACCACTTCCCCGACCGCGATCCCGGCGATGACCGCGGCCGCCCCGACCGGACCGCTGCGCTCCGGAGCACCGCGGCGCAGCCCCAGCAGGTTGGCAGGGGCCAGCTGGGCCAGACCGCCGTAGGTGAGCAGGTACAGGTTCGCCATGAGGTCGGGGCGGCCCAGCGTCAGGGCCAGCACGAGCACCGCGACCACGGCGGCCGCCGCGCGGCTGATCCGCAGCCGCGCCTGCGCCGGGGTCGCCTGCGGCACGAGGTTGCTGGACACGAGCGTGGAGATGGCGATCAGCCCGCCGGCCGCGGGCACCATGGCGCAGGCCGCGCCGCCGATGAGGACCACGGCCAGCAGCCACGGCGGCAGGCTCCGCTGCGCCAGGGCGAGCAGGGCGGCGTCCTCCTGCCCCTCGCCCAGGTTCAGGTGCGCCACGGCGTAGAAGCCGAGCAGCACGGGGATCGCCACGGCCACGGTGTACAGCGGCAGGTAGACGTGGTTCGTGGCCACGGCCCTCGCCGACCTGCCGGACAGCACCGCGGGCCAGCTCACCGGCAGCGTCATGCCGCCGAAGCCGATCGCGCTGATGAGGATGCTCGAGGTGTACCAGAGCCGGCCGTACTCGCCGGTCGGGTGGATCGTGAGCAGGTCGGCACCTCCGGCGAGCACCGCCCCGCGCAGCCCGCCCTCCGGCAGGAAGTGCAGGAACACGCCGACGCCGATGACGACCAGCGCCACCACCATGAGCACGTCCTTGAGGTAGGAGGTGGTGGCCACCCCGTGCAACCCGGCCCAGGCGACGAACAGCAGCACCAGGGCCATCGCGATGACGATGCTGAGCGTGCCCGCCGATCCGTCGCCGGTCATGAACGACACGATGGTTCCCAGCCCGATCAGCTGGACCTGGATGACCGGCAGGAAGAACACGACCGCGAGCACCGCCGTGATCCTGCCGAGCAGCGGGCTGGCGAACCGGTGCCGCAGGTAGTCGGAGTTCGTCGCGTACCCGTGCTTCTTGCCGAGCCGCCACACCACCGGCGCGACGAGGAACATGCCGATGTAGCCGAGCACGAGGTACGACGGCATGTACATCGCGGCGACACCACCGCCGAGCACGAGCCCCGACATGCCGAGGAACGTGAAGGTGGTGAAGATCTCGCCGGCCTGCAGCAGGAACGTGGCGGCCCTGCCGAACCGGCGTCCGCCGACGGTCCACGCGGCGAGGTCGAAACCGCCGCTGCGCCTCCCCAGCAGTCCGACGACGCCGATGAGCAGCACACCGGCCACGGCCGTGGTGATCACCGCGCCTCGCCCCCGTTCGCGCCCGCGTCGGCCGGGGCGGCGTTCTCGGCCGGGGGTGCGTCGCCGCTGCCGTGCTCGCGGCGCAGGACCCACGCCAGCAGGCCGCTGGTGAGCACGCACCACAGGCACACCCACACCACCACGGACGGCAGGCCGAACCACAGCGCGGGCGCGTTCACGAACGGCAGGAAGGGTGTGCCGAGCAGTGCCACGGCCGGGCACACCAACAACAGGTAGAACGGCTGCATGGCTCATCCCCGGGGTCGCCGCACACGTGCCGGGGAGACGTTAGTACCCGCGGCGCGCGCGGCGAAGGCGCGGCGTGCGCTCTGCGAGATGCATGACGCCAGAGGTGGCGACGGTCACGCGAGCACCGGACCGCGGGGCGAATACGAAGAAGCCCGGGCCGTGCGGCCCGGGCTCCACCAGAGCTCCTCCGGTTGGATTCGAACCAACAACCTTTCGGTTAACAGCCGAATGCTCTGCCCTTGAGCTACGGAGGAATGCTGTTCTGCTCTTCGTCGCCAGCTCCGTTCCCCGTCGCTGACGTCGTCCACCTTAGCGCACCCGCACCGGAGGATCTCACCCACCCCCTCCCCTCCCGCTACGCACCTTGAAATCGCAGGTCACATCCGATGAAGCAGGGCGAAGACGCGGCGGAACGGAAACCACGTCACCCCGTCGTCCCGCCGCGGGTACGCCGCCCGCAGGCGCGGGGCGAGCTCCGCGGTGAACCGCGTCCACTCGTCCTCGCCCAGCACCGCCCGCACGGGTCGCAGCCCGGCGCCGCTGATCCAGCGCAGCACGGGGTCGTCCCCGCGCAGCGCGTGCACGTAGGTGGTCTCCCACGCGTCGACCGCGGTGCTCCCGCTCGTGAGCCGGTCGGCGTAGTCGACGGCATCGGAGACGACGTCCTCGCCGGGCACCGCTCCGGCCAGGCGCTCGCGCCACCGCTCCTGCGCCGCCAGCTCGCGGGCGAGCGCGTGCGACGGGGCGCCGAAGTTGCCCGGCACCTGGAAGGCGAAGCAGGACCCGCTCGGCATCCGGTCCAGCCACGTGCGCAGCAGATCCACGTGCCCGGGAACCCAGTGCAGCACGGCGTTGCAGAACACCACGTCGGCGTCCGGCCCGGGTTCCCACGCGCGCACGTCGCCGACGTGCGCGTCGATCCCGCGCGAGCGCGCCTCGGCCACCATCTCCGGCGAGGAGTCGAACGCCTCGACCGCGGCGTCAGGCCAGCGCCGCGCCAGCTCCCCGGTGAGCGTGCCGGCGCCGCAGCCCAGGTCGACGACCCGCCGCGGCCGCTCCGCCGGCACGCGGGCCAGCAGCTCGCGCGCCGGCCGGTCCCGCTCGTCCTGGAAGGAGAGGTACGTCCCCGGATCCCACATCGCCACCTCGCACTCGAACCGTACGGATGTACGGTATCTGGTGGCGCGGGACCCGTCGACGCCCGCTCACTCGGCCGCGGCCCCGCCCCGCTCGGGATCACCCCGCTCGGCGCCCTCCCGCTCGGCGCCCTCCTGCTCGACACTGCGCACCCGGGTGCTGACCTCGCGCGCCAGCGCGGTCACCAGCTGCTCGTCGGTGCCCGGATCACCGCGGACCTGCAGCACGACGCCGTCCTGGCCGGGCACCCTGCGCTGCACGACCCACGCCCCGCCGCCGGGCAGGTCGCGGCGGTGGCGCGAGCGGATCGAACCGGTGACCCGCTCGTGCACCACCTGCGGCACCCGCCCGGGGACGGACAGCCGCAGCCGCCGCGGCGGGTGGTCGCGCAGCACCACGGCCTGGTCGGCGGTGGCGATCTCCTCGGCCTCGACGAGGCTGAGGCTGCCCGCGTCCCACGTGGCCTTGCTGATCAGGTGCCAGCCCACGCGCCGCCGCTCCGGTAGCCACAGCCCGCGCTGCGTCGCCACGGCCGCGCCCTCCGGGCTCTCGGCCGCGGCGAGCACGCGCTCGTCGTGCTCCAGCGCGCGGCGGACCTCGTCCGGCACGCGCGGACCACCGGTCAACCGGGTCAGCAGCCGCCGCAGGCGGGACATCACACTCCGCCACCCATCGCCTGGTCCAACAACGACTTGCGGTACCCCTCGAGCGCGATGAGATCGCCGAAGAGCTGGTTGTACTCCTCGGGCTCGTCCACGGGGGACATCCGCTGCACCTTCGACTTGATGTCCGCGATCTGCCTGCTCACCAGGGTTTCCTGCAACCTCGCGACGAGCGCGTGCACGTACCGCGGGTCCTCCACCGAGTTGATCTCCAGCGTCTCCACCGCGAGCTCGGTCAGCAGCGACCGGGCCACCTGCGACTCGCAGTGCTGGGACACCGCCTCCACCAGCGCCGAACCGCCCAGCCCGGAACCGCAGCCGCCGGCGGCGAGCATCGCCCGGTGCAGTTCGGCGTAGGCGGGTTCGGTGAACGCCTCGGCCGGCAGCGCGTCGTACGGCGGGCCGGCCAGCGCCGGCACCTGCAGCGCGGCCTTCACCGTCTCCCGCTGCGTCCACCGCGGGTCGTGCCGCGGCGGCTTCGGCGGCAGGTCCGCCTCGAGGCCGAGGCTCTGCTGGTTCTGCTCCCGCTGCCGCCGCCGCGGGGGGCTCTGCTTCTTCGCGGGCGCGCCGGCCTCCTCCCGGACGCGGCGCACCACCTGGTTCTCGTCGCTCCAGCCGGCCCACCAGGCCAGGTTCACCGCGTAGCCGTCGCGGCTGGCCGGGTCCTTGATCCGGGCGACCAGCGGCACGGTGCGGCGCAGCGCCTCCACCCGACCGTCCACCGAGTCGAGGTCGTAGCTGCCGAGCAGGCTGCGGATGGCGAACTCGAACAGCGGCCGGCGGCGCGCCACCAGATCCCGCACGGCGCTGTCGCCCTTGGACTCGCGCAGCTCGCACGGGTCCATCCCGTCCGGGCCGATCGCGATGTAGGTGTGGCTGGCGAGCTCCTGCTCGCCCTCGAACGCCCCCAGCGCGGCCTTCTGCCCGGCCTCGTCGCCGTCGAAGGTGAAGATGACCTCGCCGCGGAAGCTGCGCTCCTTGCCGTAGTCGACGTCCATCATCAGCCGCCGCAGCACCGCGACGTGCTCATCGCCGAACGCCGTGCCGCAGGAGGCGATGGCCGTGGGCACACCGGCCATGTGCATGGCCATCACGTCGGTGTAGCCCTCGACGACCACGACCTGGCGCCGCTTGGCGATCTCCCGCTTGGCCAGGTCGATGCCGAACAGCACCTGCGACTTGTTGAAGATCGGCGTGGCCGAGGTGTTGACGTACTTGGCCTCGATCGGGTCGTCGTCGAAGATGCGGCGCGCGCCGAAGCCGACCACGTCGCCGGAGAGGTCCTTCAGCGGCCACACCAGCCGCCGGTGGAACCGGTCGATCGGACCGCGCCGGCCCTCCCGGCTCAGCCCGCACTTGATCAGCTCCTCGAGCTCGAAGCCCTTGCCCAGCAGCACCTTCGTCAGCCGGTCCCAGCCGCTCGGCGCGAAACCGCAGCCGAACTTCGCCGCGGCGGCCTCGTCGAAGCCGCGCTGGGCCAGGTACTCGCGGGCGGGCCGGGCCTCCTTCTCCGAACGCAGCTGCTCGGCGTAGAACTCGGCGGCCAGCCGGTGCGCCTCGACCATGCGGGCGCGGGTGCCGCGGTCGCGCTGGCTCGGCGGCGCCCCGCCCTCGTAGCGCAGCTGCACCCCGGAGCGGTCGGCCAGCCGCTCGACCGACTCGACGAAGCCGAGGTGCTCGATCTTCATGAGGAAGGCGATGACGTCACCGCCCTCGCCGCAGCCGAAGCAGTGGAACGTGCCGTGGCTGGGGCGCACGTTGAACGAGGGGGTCTTCTCGTCGTGGAACGGGCACAGCCCCTTCTGCGCACCACCACCGGCGTTGCGCAGGGCGACGTACTCCGAGACGAGATCGTCGATCCGGTTGCGATCGCGGACCTCGGCGATGTCGCTCTCCCGGATTCGTCCTGCCACGGCTCCAGTCTAGGGAAACGGCCAGCGGCCCGCGCGGACCCGGGTCGGTGCGGCAGAATCGTCCCATGACAACCGCTCTGGCCACCGAGTTCGAGCAGCACCGCGCACGGCTGACCGGCGTGGCCTACCGCCTGCTCGGCACGCTCGCCGACGCCGAGGACGCCGTGCAGGAGGCCTGGCTGCGGCTCGCCGGGGCCGACCACGACCGCATCGACGACCTCGGCGCGTGGCTGACCACCGTGGTCAGCCGGCTGTGCCTGGACCGGATGCGCTCGGCCGCGGCGCGCCGGGAGCAGTACCCCGGGTCGTGGCTGCCGGAGCCGGTCGTCACCGACGAGCAGCACCCGGACGCGGTGGTCGGGGAGCGCGACGACCTGCGCATGGCCGCGCTGCGGATCCTGCACGAGCTCAGCGCCGACCAGCGGCTGGCGCTGGTGCTGCACGACGGCTTCGACGTGCCGTTCGGCGAGATCGCCGCGCTGCTCGGGTGCAGCGCGGCCGCGGCCCGCCAGCACGCCTCGCGGGCGCGGCGCGCGATGGCCGAGGGGGACCCGGCTCCGCGGGCGCCGCTGTCCGAGCAGCGCGCCGTGCTGGAGCGCTTCCTCGCCGCGGTGAACACCGGGGACGTGGCCGAGATCGCGCGCACCCTGCATCCGCGGGCGGTCGTGCACGGCGACGGCGGCGGCCGGGCGCGCACCTCGCGGCACCCGGTCCGCGGGGCCGACAACGTGGCCCGCTTCACCGCCGGCCTGGTGGCCAAGTACGGCGCCGACATGATCGCCGGGGCCCGGCCGGTGCTGGTCAACGGGGACGCGGGCCTGCTGCTGCCCGGTTCGCCGGAGGGGTCGCCGGTGGCGCCGCGGGTGATGACCCTGAGCGTGCGCGAGGGGCGGGTGGACGAACTGTTCGACGTGGTCAACCCGGACAAGCTCACCCGCGTGCCGTGGTGAGGGCCGGCGAGCTCCCGCAGCGGCGGCCGGCACCGCCGAGGCGGTGGAACGGGCTCCGCGGCCCCGGGCGAGCCGGCCGGGCAGTCCCGGCCGGCGGCGGTGTCACGGCATCGGTGCGCGGCAGGCCTCGCCCGAGGTGAAGCCCTGCTCGGTGATCCCCAGCGCGTGGTTGAACCGGGCTCGCTGGTTCTCCACCGCGATCGCGTGGGTGAGTTCGACGAGGCCGGCGTGCCCGAGGCGGCGGTCGAGCTCGGCGACCTGCTCGTCGGAAACCCGCATCGGCTGGTCGCACATCGCCTCGGCGTAGGCGATCACGAGCCGTTCGAGCTCGGTGAACTTCCCCGACGTGGCGCTGTCGTCGACCTCCCGCAGCCGGTCGATGTCGAGGCCCTGGTTGCGCTGCAACATCGTGCCGAAGTCGACGCACCACGAGCAGCCGATGCGGGTGGCCGCGCGGTACACCGCGAGTTCGCGCAGACCCGCGGGCAGAACGTGGGCGCCCTTCTCCGCCGCGAGCTCGCTGATGCTGAACGCGAACATCAGCCTGCGGTGGTGCGCCAGCACGCCGAGCGGTTCCGGAACTGCGCCGTACCAGCGCTTGGTCAACCGGTAGGTGAGCCGCGTCAGCCATCCGGCGCGCGCCGCGGGCACCTGCGGGACGCGTGCGGTGGATCCCTGCGGGGTGGATCCCTGCGAGGAACGTGCCATCATCACTCCTTCGCGCGGTGCCCCGCCGTTCGGGGCCGTGCGATGGGAGGACGAGACGGTGCACGCGGATGTGACAGCCCGCGCGGCGAAAGCCCCGGTGAAGCCCCGCTAGGACGCCGGGTCGGTCACCCGGGCCAGGAAGTACGGCACACCGCTGGCGCGGTGGCGCACGAGGAACCAGAACGGGCGGTCCACGGTCACGCGGATCGGCCGGGGGCGGCGCACCGCGGAGGTCAGGCGCATCACCGCAGCCGTGGCCGCGGCGCCTTCCAGCCCGTTCTCGTCGACGCGCAGCACCGACTCGTGCACGGCGGTGGACACGCGCATCGGCCGGTCGGTGAGCGGGGTGAAGTCGGCCGCGGGGGTGAACACGGTGTCCACCCCCAGGGCGCCGAGCGGCCCGCGCAGCTCGGCGTTGCCGCGCACCTCGAACCGGGGCAGCGCCAGTTCCACCCGCTGGGTGCCCGTGCCGCCGAGCAGGTCGGCGAGGGTCTCGGGCGTCAGCGCGCCCTCGGCGGTCTCCAGCGCCTCCACCGGGTCGCGGGCGGCGTCGGGCAGCAGCACGACCGCCTCGACCCCGCCGAGCGCTGGCAGGCCGACGGCCTGCCAGCCGTGCGCGGCGGCGTACGGCAGGTCCCGGCTGACGTGCATCATCGGCACCGACCGATCCCGCCCGGGCGCGTGGAAGACGCGGTCGCGCGTGTCGTTGCCGTCGAAGGCCTCCTGCCACGAGGTCTTCAGGTACAGGGCGTTGACGAGGGCCGCGACCGTGTCGGGGTCGACGGTACCGGGCTGCAGCAGTTCGGGGATGAGCCCGCGGGTGGTGTCGGCGACGTCGCTGTTGATCTCCTGCCGGGCTCGTTCCGGATCGGCGCGGAACCGGGTGCTGCGCACCGCACCGCCGGGCCACGCGGCGAGTTCGGCCAGGTACGCCTGCTTCGGCGCCAGGTCCCCGTCGGCCCACAGGGTGTTCGACGCGGCGAACTCCGGCTGCTCGCGCGCCCCGCCCGGATCCTCGATCGCGGAGGCCGCGGCGGCCGCCGCGCGCAGGTTCGCCGGGTCGTCGCCCAGCGCCGCGCGCAGCTGCTCGTGCGCGGGTCCGGTGGTGGCTTCGGCGACGAGTCCGAGGGCGCTGAGCACGGAGCAGGGCGACCAGCAGAACGAGGTCTCCACCGGCGGGGCGAGGGCGCGGTGCAGGCTGCGGCTGAACGCGAGCGGAACTGGGGCGGGCACGGCGCCTCCCGGTGGCGGGGGTGGGGACCGGCACCGAGTCTGCCAGCTCCGCGGGGCCCGCGGGGCGGCTCCGCGGACTCCCTTACTTCAGCGATTCCTCGGCGTCGGCCAGGCCCATCAGCCGCAGCTCCTGGGCGATGTACTGGGCGGCCCGCTTGGCCGCGGAGTCCTGCCAGTTGAGGTCGCCTATCCAGTCGGCGAGGTCGTCGCTGTTGACGTAGGGCTCACCGGCGACGACGAGCTTCTGGATGTAGTGCCGCTGGGGCATCGGGGTCTCCTTGCGGCGTTCGACGCGGACGAGCCGGGGCGGTTCCGGGGACCCCGGCTCGCGGCGTTGTCGGGGAACTCTTCCTCAGGGGGAGCGCGGCCGCGGTGCGCGTGCACCACTGCGCAACACGCTGCGTGACAGCATGCAATACACAGAAGATCAATTCACCCGGTTACGCGAAAAATCACAGAAAATAAACTACTCCAAGTAGTTACACTTGTGCGCGGAGGAACTCCGGCCCCGCAGGACGCGGCGCACGCGCGGCTCAGGCCGAATCCGCCGCCTCCCCGACCAACTGCCGGTGCCACCGCACGGCCTGCGCATCGGTCAACGAGGCCACCTGGTCAGCCACCACGCGCCAGCACTCCGCGTCGTCGCGCGCCGCGTCCCACACGTCGCGCAGCACCGGGTCGAGATCGCGCGGCGCGCGGCGCGCCACCTTCCGCGCCAGCTCCGCGAGGAGCTGCCGCTGCTCGGCCTGCATGCGGGCCCGCTCCTGCGTGCGCAGCACGTACCGGAAGGCGAAGGCCTTGAGCACCGCGACCTCGGCCACCACCGGTGCGGGCACCACCAGCTCGGCGGCGTACCGGGTCAACCGCCGCTCGGCGAACCGCTCCCGCGTCGAGCGCACGGCAGCACCCACGAACCGCCCCACGAGCTCGCTGGTGAGCCGCTTCAACGCGGTGTGCTCGGCGAACGCGTCGGAACAGCCGGTGACCGCCCGCACCGCGGGCAGCGCGGCCAGCCGCTCCACCGCCGCGGTCAACGTCCCCTCCCCCACCTGCCCCGCGGACGAGCCCGCGTCGAGGTCGGCGGCGATGCGCACGATCTCCGCGCGCTCCACCGGGCTGCTCAGCGAGCGCAGCGAGATCCGCCCGGCCAGCACGCCGTCCTCGAGGTCGTGCACCGAGTAGGCCACGTCATCGGCCCAGTCCATGATCTGGGCCTCGAGGCAGCGCCTCCCCGGCGGCGCGGGCGCGCGCACCCAGTCGAACACCGCCCGGTCCGCGGTGTACACGCCGAACTTGGCGCGCCGGCGCGCCCCGTCCGGCCGCGGCCAGGGGTACTTCAGCACGGCGTCCAGGCACGCGCGGGTGAGGTTGAGCCCGCTGCCGCCCCGCTCGGAGTCGGCGGCGGACCACTTGGGCTCCAACCGCGCGAGGATCCGCAGCGTCTGCGCGTTGCCCTCGAACCCGTCGGGAACGGGCAGCAGCTCGTCGAGGGCGCGCTCGCCGTTGTGCCCGAACGGCGGGTGCCCGATGTCGTGCGCCAGCCCCGCCATGTCCACCACGTCGGGGTCGGCGCCGAGCGCGTCGGCGATGCCCCGACCGATCTGCGCGACCTCGAGCGAGTGGGTCAGCCGGGTGCGCGGTACGTCGTCCTCCTCCGGGCCCACCACCTGCGTCTTGCCCGCCAGGCGCCGCAGCGCGGCCGAGTGCAGCACGCGCGCGCGATCCCGGGCGAACGGCGTCCGCGCGTCCACCCCGCTGCGGTCCTCGGCCGCGAACCACGCGGCCTTCGGCTCCTCGGAGCCCAGGCGGGCGACGTCGTCGGAGGAGTAGCCGTCAGGGGCGGTCATCGCCACCACGCTACGACGCACCACCGACACCGGCGGCACGACAGGATGACCGCGCGGTGAACACCGCACCGGCGGGCCCGGCCGAGCGGGCCCGCCTCAGCAGCCCCCGCTCAACCCAGCGTGATGCCGAGCGACTTGCCCTCCACCACCGCCGGGGCGTGGGTGAGGCGGTAGTAGATCATCGCCGCGGTCTCCCGGGCGACGTAGCTGGTCCGCGCCTCGGCCGTCTGCCCGGTCGGCCCGCCGCGGGTGGGCGAGGACCAGGCGCGCAGCCCGAAGTCCCGGGCCATCGTCTGCGCCCGCAGCGAGTGCCACGGGTCGCTGACGATGAGGCCCGTGCGCCACCCGCGCTCCTCGGCCAGGTCGGTGACCGCGTCCATGCTGCCGAGCGTGTCGCTGCCCTCGTCGACCTCGACGATCCGGTCGGCGGGCACCCCCCGTTCGACGAGCCAGCGCTTGCTCGCCTGGGCCTCGGTGTACTCGTCCCCGGTCTGCCGCCCGCCGACGGTGACCACGTGCCCCGCCAGGCCCTGCCGGTACAGCTCCAGCACCTGGTCGAGCCGGGACTCCAGCACGTCCGAGGGCACGCCGTGGTACTGGGCCGCGCCGAGGACCACGAGGATGTCCACCGGCCGGCGGTCGTCGGCGCGCGCGACGTGCCACACGTGGTAGGCCGTCCCGCCGACGAGCAGCAGTCCGACGAGCACGCTGCCGACCACGGCGCGGCGGACGACGCGCCACAACCGCCCGCGGCCGGCGCCACCTGAGGTCTTCACGCTGGCAACCTCACAGATTCACGTCGCGCGCCTCCGCGGCCCGCCGCACGGCGGATCGCGGCGCGCTCCTCAGCAACCGACGAGGCGGGCCGCCAGGTACTCCTCCAGCTTGTCCATGGCGACCCGCTCCTGCTGCATGGTGTCGCGCTCCCGCACGGTCACGGCGTGGTCGGACAGCGAGTCGAAGTCCACGGTCACGCAGAAGGGGGTGCCCACCTCGTCGTGCCGACGGTACCGGCGCCCGATCGCCCCGGCATCGTCGAAGTCGATGTTCCAGTTCCGGCGCAGCTGGTTGGCCAGGTCGCGGGCCTTCGGCGAGAGGTCGGCGTTGCGGGACAGCGGCAGCACGGCCGCCTTGACCGGGGCCAGGCGGCGGTCCAGCTTGAGCACGACGCGCCGGTCCACGCCGCCCTTGGCGTTCAGCGCCTCGTCCTCGCGGTAGGCGTCGGTCAGGAACGCCATCATCGGGCGGCCCACGCCGGCCGCGGGTTCGATCACGTACGGCCGGTAGCGCGAGTCGGTCGCCTGGTCGTAGTAGGACAGGTCCACGCCCGAGTGGTTCGAGTGCGTGCCCAGGTCGAAGTCCGTGCGGTTGGCGATGCCCTCGAGCTCGCCCCACTCGTTGCCGGCGAAGGCGAACCGGTACTCGATGTCGACGGTGCGCTTGGCGTAGTGCGAGAGCTTGTCCTGCGGGTGCTCGTAGTGGCGCAGGTTGTCCGGGTCGATGCCCAGGTCCGTGTACCACCGGGTGCGCTCGTCGATCCAGTACTGGTGCCAGTCGGCGTCCTCGCCCGGCTCGACGAAGAACTCCATCTCCATCTGCTCGAACTCGCGGGTGCGGAAGATGAAGTTGCCCGGGGTGATCTCGTTGCGGAAGGACTTGCCGATCTGGCCGATGCCGAACGGCGGCTTCTTCCGCGCGGTGGTCATCACGTTGGCGAAGTTGATGAAGATGCCCTGCGCGGTCTCCGGGCGCAGGTAGTGCAGCCCTTCCTCGCTCTCCACCGGACCGAGGTAGGTCTTGAGCATCATGTTGAACTCGCGCGGCTCGGTGTACTGGCCGCGGTTCCCGCAGTCCGGGCAGGGAACCTGCGAGAGGTCCTCCTCGCTGGCCTCCTTGCCGGTGCGCTCGACGTACTCCTCGGCGAGCTGGTCGGCGCGGAACCGGTGGTGGCAGTTCTGGCACTCCACCAGCGGGTCGTGGAACGCGCCGACGTGGCCGGAGGCCTCCCAGACCTTGCGCGGCAGGATCACCGAGGAGTCCAGGCCGACGACGTCCTCGCGGCCCTGCACCATCGCCTTCCACCACTGCCGCTTGATGTTGTCCTTGAGCTCGACGCCGAGCGGACCGTAGTCCCAGGCCGACCTGGTACCGCCGTAGATCTCGCCAGACGGGTAGACGAATCCGCGGCGCTTGCAAAGATTGACGATCGTGTCGATCTGATCGGCGGGCACGTTCACTCCGGAAATCTCGGCTGACTACGACGGTTCCATTGTTCCAGGTCCGCCCGGGCAGCGGACGGGCCGGTGGCCGCGGCGGCCCGGTGCGCGCGAACCGGGCCCGCGGATCCGCGGGCCGGGGTGGCCGGGCGGGCGCCGCGCGGCCACCCGCCGCCTCCGCCGCGGGCCTTTACGGTGTTGTGCACGTGCCGCACGGTGTTCGTGATGCGCTCCGGCAGCAGCCGGCCGGTCCGTACCATGGACACCGCGGCGCGCACCCGCGTTGCCGCGGCGCGCGGCACGTCTCGGAAAGGATGCCATGCCCGCCCTGAACTCGAACTCCCCGGCGGAACCGCACCACCCGGCCGATGCGGCCCGGTCGACGGCGCCGCGCGGAACGGGTCCGCTGCGGGACGACTCCGTCTGCCAGCACACCGCCTCCGGGGCGTCCCTGGAGAGCGCGGACCTGGACACCGCCGCCCTGGGCGCGGCGGCGGTGGACGCGGCGGCGCAGCACGACGACCACCGCCCGGATTCGGAGCGCCCGGCGCCCGCCCCCCGCTGGTCGCCGGACACGCTGACCGAGGCGGGGGACCTGCTGCGCGCGCTGGCCGCACCGGTGCGGATCGCGATCGTGCTGCAGCTGCGCCACGCGGAGAGCTGCGTGCACGACCTCGTCGACGCGCTCGGCGTGGCGCAACCGCTGATCAGCCAGCACCTGCGCGTGCTGAAGTCGGCGGGGGTCGTGCGCGGGGAGCGGCACGGCCGCGAGGTGGTATACCGGCTGGTGGACGAGCACCTGGCGCACATCGTCGTCGACGCCGCCACGCACGCCGAGGAGGTCGCCGGCGCCCGGGGCGAGCGGCGCGCGGCCGAGGCGCGCACGGACATCGCAGAACCCAGCAGCGGACGGGAGACGGAGACGGGTTGACCATCGACGAGCGTTCCACGGCCGGAGTCCCCGGCCTGCGGGCCACCAGGCAGCGCGCGGCGGTGTCGAAGCTGCTCGACGAGGTCGACGAGTTCCGCTCGGCGCAGGAGCTGCACGAACAGCTGCGCAACCGCGGCGAGGGCATCGGCCTGACCACGGTGTACCGCACGCTGCAGAGCCTGGCCGACGCCGGCGAGATCGACGTGCTGCGCGCGGCCAGCGGCGAGGCGGTGTACCGCCGCTGCTCCAACCAGCACCACCACCACCTGGTGTGCCGGCACTGCGGCCGCACCATCGAGGTCTCCGACCCGCCGGTGGAGAACTGGGCCGAGCGGATCGGCCAGGAGCACGGGTTCACCGACGTCAGCCACACCGTGGAGATCATCGGCACCTGCTCGGGCTGCGCGCAGTCCTGATCGGGCTTCGCCGGAGCACCGCGCGCACGGACTTCCGCAGCAGGACCTCCGGCACGGCTCCCGCTCCGGCTGCTCGACCGCTCCGGCTGCTCGACGTCGAGCAGCCGCGCGGGCGCGGCACCGGCGGGCCCGCGCCCTACCGCAGGAGCTCGTCCCGCACCTGCGAGGCCGTGGACACCACGAGCATGAGCAGCGTGCCCAGCGCGGACGGGTCCATCCCCGCAGCCGGGAACGCGTAGCGCAGGGTCACGTCCACGCCCCGCTCGTTCGGCACGGTGCCGAGGGTGCCGAACAGGCCGCGGCCGGCGCGCTCGGCCACCGCGCGGCCGAGTTCCTCCCCACCGGGCACGTCCCAGGCGACGACGCAGGTCAGGCTCAGCACGGTCAGCCCCTCGGTCAGCCGCATCGCCTGCACCACGCAGGGCACGTCGGCGTGCTGGAAGGTCAGCGTGCCGTCGTCGTCGACGTGCACCTCGACGAAGGCCTCCAGGGCCTCGCGCGCCGACGCGAGCAGCCGCGCGGTCACCGCCGCGTCCGCGGCGCTCGCCACGTCCTCGGGCATGCCGGTCACGACGGGACCTCCTGCTGGCCGTCCCCGGTGGAGGGGTCCTGCTCGGCGGCGTCCTGATCACCGGCGTCCTGCTCGGCGGACTGGTCGATCGCCCCGCCGAAGCGCCGGTCCCGGCGCGCGTACTGCTCGCAGGCGCGCCACAGGTGCCTGCGGTCGACGTCGGGGAACAGCGTGTCCTGGAAGACGAACTCGGAGTAGGCCGACTCCCACAGCAGGAAGTTCGAGAGGCGCTGCTCCCCCGAGGGGCGGATGAACAGGTCCACGTCCGGCATCCGCGGCTGGTACAGGTGCTTGGCCAGGGTGCGCTCGTCCACCCGGTTCGGGTTGATCCTGCCCTCGGCGGCCAGCTGCGCGATCTGCCGGGCGGCGTCACCGATCTCGGCGCGGCCGCCGTAGTTGACGCACATCGTCAGGTTGAGCCGGTCGTTGCCCTTCGTGCGCTCCTCGGCCGACTGCAGCTCGTTGATGACGCTGCGCCACAGCTTGGGCTTGCGCCCGGACCAGCGGACCCGCACGCCCAGCTCGTCGAGCTCGTCCACGCGGCGGCGGATCACGTCGCGGTTGAACCCGAGCAGGAACCGCACCTCCTCGGGGCTGCGCTTCCAGTTCTCGGTGGAGAAGGCGTACAGCGACAGCCACTTCACGCCGAGTTCGAGCGCGCCCTTGGCCAGTTCGAGCACCACGGCCTCGCCGCGCTTGTGCCCTTCGACACGCGGCAGCCCGCGCAAGTTGGCCCAGCGCCCGTTGCCATCCATGACCACGGCGACGTGGTTGGGGACGAGCTCCTGCGGCAGTTCCGGCGGCCGGGCGCCGCTCTCATGGGGTTCGGGGGGACGCACCTGCGCCTCGTCCCTGCCCTGCCCACGGCGTCGCAGCATGGATGTGCTCCTTCGACCTGCTGAGGGGACCGCCTCATTGTCCCGAGGGCGCTCGACCGGGTGCCCACCGGTCCGCTCCGGCGCTCTCGGCGGGCTCCTCGTCGAACGGGGTCGCCCGCTGGCGGATGTACTCGGGCGCGGTGCGCTCCACCAGCGGCAGCGAGCGCAGCTGCCGCTCCATGTGCCACTGCAGGTGCGCGGCGACGAGGCCGCTGGCCTCCCGGCGCACGGGCGGGGCCGCCGCCTCGGCGGTGTCCCAGTCGCCGTGCAGCAGTGCCGCCATGAGCGGTGCGGTGCGCTCGGACGGGTGCACCGACCCCGCGGGGCGGCAGGTGGGGCAGACCGTTCCTCCCGCGGCCACGTGGAACGCGGCGTGCGGCCCGGGCAGACCGCAGCGGGCGCACTCGTCCACCGCCGGGGCCCACCCGGCGAAGGCCATGGCGCGCAGCACGAACGCGTCCAGCACCAGCGACGGCGCGCGCCGGCTCTCGGCGAGGGCGCGCAGCGCGCCGACGGCCAGCAGGTACAGCCGCAGCACGGGTTCGCCCTCCTCCGCCGCCAACCTGTCCACGGTTTCCAGCACCGCGCAGCCCGTGGTGTAGCGCTGGTAGTCGGACACGATGCGCATGCCGAACGCGTCGAGGGTCTGCACCTGCGTGATGACGTCGAGGGTGCGCCCCGTGTGGAACTGCACGTCGACGTGGCCGAACGGTTCCACCCGGGCTCCGAAGCGCGAGTTCGTGCGGCGCACGCCCTTGGCCACCGCGCGCACCTTGCCGTGGCGGCGGGTGAGCAGGGTGACGATGCGGTCGGCCTCGCCGAGCTTCTGCACGCGCAGCACGACCCCGGTGTCCCGGTAGAAACTCACACCGCCATCATCGCACCCGCCGCGGGCGGCCCGGTGGCCGCGGCGCCCGGCGTGAACCCGACCGCGCCGCCCCGCGGCAGTGGTGCGCGCGGCGGGGTGGTGCGCGACCGGTGGTCAGGCGACGAGGGAGCCCGCGCGCGCCAGCAGATCGAGCAGATCGCCGCTCTGCAGCCCGTGCGAGAGCGCCAGCACAGCGGTGATCCACCCGAGGGCGATGCCGGCGATCGCCACGCCCCGGTGCTCGTGGGCGCTGTTCCCGCGGCCACCGCGGTGGTGCTTGTCCCGCCGCAGTCCCACGTGGCCGAGGATCGCGCCGATCGGGCCGAGCACGACCGCGCCGTACAGCGAGAGGGCGCCGAGCACGGCCACCGCGAGGCTCGCGGTGGCCAGCCGGTTCGCCTTCCCCCTGTCCTGGCGCACGACGGACGACCGCCCCGGAGAGCGCGCCGCGGAGGGCCGGTAGGCCGAGTCCGGGTGCAGCTGCTGCGAGGCGAAGCGGTGGTTCGCGTGGTACGGAGAGGTCATCGGGCGTCCTTCGACGCTCGCCCGCCGAGCTGCGCACCGGCGGAAGCGGCACGATCAGGCCTCGGGGGCGGGCACGGTGAACGGTGCGGACGGCAGGTTCCGCACCACTGTCCAAAGCAGAACGGCTGCGAGCAACCCCGGGGGCGTCACGATGTGGCCGCGCTCCCACCCCCGTTCGTCCTCCGCGGGCGGAGGGAGCGCGGATCGCCCGCGCTCAGCAGCGTTTCGGGATGAGCGGAGACCGCGAGCACGGGTCAGTACGCCGAACCGCTCGCGCCGAGCCCCAGCCCCAGGAAGGCCAGGACGATGAAGCCGATCGTGAGCAACCACCCGCCGCAGGTGATCCATCCGATGATGATCCCCGTCAACGCCATGCCCTGGCCCTCGTAGAACTGCGGCTGGTTGTTGATCTGCCGCCGGGCGGCGTGCCCGAGGATCGCCCCGACGAGCCCGATGAGCACCGCGCCGTACAACGTCACGATGCTGACGAGGGAGACCACCATGCTGGCGACCGCCAACCCGTTGGTCTTGCGCATGCCGTAACCACCGGGTCCGGGCTGCCCGCCCGGGTACGGCACGGGCTGGCCCGGCACCGGCGCACCGTAGCCCGGTTGCTGGGGCGGCATCTCCGGCGTCCCGTACCAGCCGGGCTGCTGACCGCGGGGCTGCTGCGGCTGCGGACCGGACGGCGGCCCGTAAGGATTCGTCACGACACGTCCCCGAATGAGTCGAACTGCACGATCGCGTCCTCGGCCCCGAAGCGCCGCTCAGGGCCGAGGACGGAACATATCAACCACTTGATCGCGGCGGGCGCGTTCCACGGGTCCGCCGCGTCACGTTCAACCGCCCGAGGAGAGCGCGGTGAACGGTGCGAAGGGCAGGTTGCGCGCCAGCGTCCACAGGAGGAGCGCTACGAGCAGGCCCCGCCCGATCCCCCGACCGAGCCGTCCCGCCGGCCAGGCGCGCACGGCTCGTCCCGACTCGACCCGGGCGAGCCCGACCAGCACCGCAATCGCCGCGGGCGCGCCCACGAGCAAGAGGAAGGCGTTGTGCTGCAGCGCGGCTGCCACATCGCCGCGCAGCAGGGATGCGAGCATCCGCGTGCCACCACAGCCGGGGCAGTCGAATCCGGTGAGCAGGCGGAACGGGCAGGGCCACGTGATGGGACCGCTGACGAGCTGGGCGGCACCCGCCCCGCCCAGCCCCACGAGCGCGCCCGTGCGGCGGAAACGCGCAGCGGCGAGCGCGGTCACCCGGCCGCACCGTTCGCGTGCACCAACCACGCGATCGCACTGGTACCGAGGCCCACCAGCAGCACCCACACCGCGAAGCTGGCCCATCCGATGATGATTCCGGTCAGCGCGATCGCCCTGCCGTCGTGCGCGTCCGGCCGACGTTTGACCTGACGCAGCCCCGCGTGCGCGAGGATCGCCCCCGCGGGGCCGATCAGGAGCGCGCCGCACATCGTCATGAGACCGACCGGGGAGACGACCAACCCGGCGACGGCCAACCCGTTGTTCCGGCGCACGCAGTGGGGCGGAGGCGGCGCTCCCGGGGGCATGCCCACGCCCGGGGGCGGTGGTGCCGGGTTCGCCGGCGGCGGGTGCTCGGACGACGCGTACGGCTGGTGCGGATCGCGCGGAGACGTCATCGGGCTCCCCCCGCTGCGCTGTTCACCGGGTTCACCACTGCGGCGGCATGCCCTGCTGCGGTCCGGGCTGACCCGGCATCTGGCCCGGCATGCCCGGTTGAGGACCCGGCTGGCCCGGCATCGGGCCGTGCTGACCGGGCTGGCCCGGCATCTGACCAGGTTGGCCCGGCATCTGCCCGGGCTGGCCCGGCATCGGGGGAACCTGCGGCCCCTGCGGCGCGTGCACGACGACGGTGCTGACGATCTTGTCCGCCCAGGTCTGGTTCTTGTCGTCCCAGAGGGGCGACAACCACCCGATCGGCAGACCGCAGATCGCCGAGTCCAGGATGTGGCAGATCTGCCGTCCGAGCGCACGACCGAAGCCCAGGTGGGTTCCCGTGGCCTCGTTCACCGTTTTGATCTTGACGGCCTGCTGCCCCACGGTCTGGCCCCGCGTCCCGCGCCGGTAGGCCAGGTTCCAGAGGCTGAAGCCGGTGAGAGCGGCGTACATGACGATCCCCCCGATGATCGACACGGCCATCACGCCGCTCTGGGACATCGCGCTGCTCGCCCCCATCACGGCCAGGAACTGCAGCAGGAGCAGAACGAGGTACGCGCCGAGAACCATCGCGCCGTCCACGAGGTAGCCGAGCGCGCGCGTTCCCCATTCCACGAGTTGTCCGGCGGGGTGCATGCCACCCGGGTGCTGGCCACCCGGGGGCGGGGCGGGCTGGCCCGGCATCGGCGCACCGTAGCCCGGTTGCGGCTGAGCAGGCATTCCCGGCGGTGGCGTGCCGTACCCGCCCGGCTGCTGGCCGTACGGCTGTTGCGGTTGCGGACCGGACGGCGGCCCGTAGGGATATGTCACGACGAGTCCTCGAATGGGTCGAACTGCAGGATTTCACCATCGGCCCCGATTCGCTGATCGAGCCGACCGCAGAACCTATCAACACCGCTGGCCCGCGAGGGGCCGTTCCACCGAGGAATGCCTTCCACCGCAGCGACGGCGCCGCGCGCGATCACTGGAAAAGCGGGCTTCCGCCGCGGGGTCGATCAAAAGCCCAGCCGGTTCAGCTGCTTGGGGTCGCGCTGCCACTCCTTGGCCACCTTGACGTGCAGGTCCAGGTAGATCTTGCTGCCGAGCAGCCGGCGGATGTGCCGGCGCGCCTGGGAACCGACCTCGCGCAGGCGCTGGCCGCCGCGGCCGATGACGATGGCCTTCTGGCTCTGCCGCTCCACGTAGATCGTGGCGTACACGTCGAGCATGTCGTCCCGGTCCTCGCGCGGCTGCATCTCCTCGATGGTCACCGCCAGCGAGTGCGGCAGCTCGTCGCGCACGCCCTCGAGGGCGGCCTCCCGGATCAGCTCGGCCATGACCGTGGTTTCCGGCTCGTCGGTGAGCTCGCCGTCCGGGTACAGCTGCGGCCCCTCCGGCAGCTGCTGCACGAGCAGGTCCGACAGCAGGTCCACCTGCACCGACTGCTGCGCCGACACCGGGACGATCTCGGCGAAGCCCATCAGCTCCTGCACCGCCAGCAGCTGGTCGGCGACCTGCTTGCGGGTCGCCGCGTCGGTCTTGGTGACGATGCCCACCACGGGGGTCTCCGCGGCGACCTTGCGCAGCTGCTCGGCGATGTAGCGGTCGCCCGGTCCGATGGCCTGGTCGGCCGGCATGCAGAACCCGATCACGTCGACCTCGGGCCAGGTCTCGTGGACGAGGTCGTTGAGCCGCTGCCCCAGCAGCGTGCGCGGGCGGTGCAGCCCGGGGGTGTCAACGATGATCAACTGCGCGTCGGGCCGGTGCACGATGCCGCGGATCGCGTGCCGCGTGGTCTGCGGCTTGCTGGAGGTGATGGCCACCTTCGTGCCCACGAGCGCGTTCATCAGCGTGGACTTGCCCGCGTTGGGGCGGCCGACGAAGCACGCGAAGCCGGAGCGGTGTTCGGCGGCGGGCTGGGGCGTCTCGGACTCGTTGCTGCTCACCGCCCCATTGTGCCCAGCGGCCGCGCCCGCCACCACGCCCGGTCCCGGCCGCCGCGGAGGGGCGCGCCGAGCACCGGCACGCCCCTCGCGCGGGAACGCCTCAGGAGCGCACGACGCCCAGCACCTCGCCGCGGGAGTCGGCGCGCAGCACGGGTGCCTCGGCCGAGAGGTCGCGGACCGCGGCGAGGGATTCCGCGGCCACCTCGGTGGCGTCGGTCACCACGGCCGCCGCCTCCAGCCCCGGGGCACCGCTGGAGACGGCGGCGGCCACGGCCGCCTGCAGCGCCGACAGCCGCAGCGAGTCCAGCTCGACCGCGCACGCCGCGTAGGTGCGCCCGTCGAGGTCGCGGACGGCCGCGCCCTCCGCGGATCCGGTCCGGGCCCGCGCCGAGCGGGCCAGGGTCACGATCTTGGCGTCCTCGCCGTCCAGCTCGGCCGGCGCAGCGGTTTCCACCCGTTCAGCCACGTGTATCGCTTCCTTCCTGTTGTGCGTCGGCTCCGTCCCCGGGCCGCTCGGCACCCGCCCGCCCGGAGTCCTCGACCGGTTCGACGCGCCGCACCAGCAGCGCGTTGATCCGGATCCTGCCGCGGTGGTCCTTGCCGCCTTCGGCGCGCAGCCGCAGCCCGGCCACCTCTGTTTCCGCACCGGGCAGCGGCACGCGTCCGAGCCGCTGCGCCAGCAGCCCGCCGACCGTTTCGACGTCGCCGTCGTCGAGTTCCACCCCGAACAGCTCGGCCAGGTCCTGCACGGGCAGGCGGGAACTGACGCGCACGGTGCCGTCGGGGAACTCCTCGACGGGGCGGTGCTCCTCGCGGTCCGACTCGTCGGTGATCTCACCGACGATCTCCTCGAGGATGTCCTCGATCGTCAGCAGCCCCGCCGTGCCCCCGTACTCGTCGACGGCGATGGCGAGGTGGCTGCGCGAGCGCTGCATCTCGTGCAGCAGCCCGTCCAACCGCTTGGTGTCGGGGACGAAGCTGGCGGGGCGCATGAGCTCGCCCGCCGACGGGGTGCGGTCGCGGTCGGAACGCTCCATCACCGCGCGGGTGAGGTCCTTGAGCGTGACCACGCCGACGACGTCGTCGACGCTGCTGCCGATCACGGGCAGCCGGGAGAACCCGGACCGCAGGCACAGCGCGAGCGCCTGCCGCGCGGACTTGCCGCGCTCGATCCAGACGATCTCGGTGCGCGGGACCATGACCTCCCGGGCGAGCGTGTCGCCGAGGTCGAACACCGAGTGGATCATCTTCCGCTCACCGGCGGCGACGACACCGCTCTCCCCGGCGATGTCGACGAGCTCGCGCAGCTCCACCTCGGTGGAGAACGGCCCTTCGCGGAACCCGCGGCCGGGGGTGATGAGGTTGCCGATGAGGATGAGCAGCCGGGTGAGCGGGTTGAGCACGCGCGCCACGGCACGCACGGGACCGGCGACCTTCGCGCCCACGCCGTAGGGGTGCTGGCGGCCGATCGTGCGCGGGCCCACGCCGACGAGCACGTACGAGGCCAGCAGCATGATCAGCGCGGCGGCGACGACCGCCCAGGCGTCCGAGTCGGCCAGCCGCAGCGCGAGCACGGTGACGAGCACGGTGGCGCCGAGCTCGCAGGCCAGGCGCAGCAGCAGCAGCAGGTTGACGTGCCGCGGGCGGTCGGCGAGCACGGCGGAGAGCTGCCGCGCCCCGCTGCGCCCCTCGCGCACGAGCTCGTCCACCCGCGCTCGGGAGGCGGCGGTGATCGCCGCTTCCGAGGCCGCGAACAGGCCGGCGGCGAGCACCAGCAGCACCGCCCACCCGAGAAACGCGGTATTACCGGACATCGCCGCCGTTCCCTGGAGGTCGCAACACCACTGCCCTCATCGCACCGCTGCCGGCCGCCCTCCTCCGCTCACCCCTGGGGGCGCTCGTCCTGCCCGCCGTCCAGGCCGACGGTCCCCAGCAGGCGCTCGTCGGCGCTGCGCTGCTGCTCCTGCTGCCGCGCGGTCTCCTGCTCCTCGCGGTAGTCGGCGAGGATGCGGTTCTGCAGGCCGAACATCTCCCGCTCCTCATCCGGTTCGGCGTGGTCGTAGCCGAGCAGGTGCAGCACGCCGTGCACGGTGAGCAGGTGCAGCTCGTCGAACAGCCCGTGCCCGGCCTTGCTCGCCTGGTCCTCGGCGAAGGCGGGGCAGAGCACGATGTCGCCGAGCAGCGCGGGGCCGGAACCGGTCGCGTCCGGGCGGCGCGTCGTGTCGTACTCGTCCATGGGGAACGCCATGACGTCGGTGGGGCCGGGAAGGTCCATCCACCGCTCGTGCAGGTCCGCCATCACGTCCTGCTCGACCATGACGATGGACAGCTCGGCGAGCTGGCTGACGCTCATCTTGTCCAGCGCGAACCGGGCCACGGAGACGATCGAGTCCCCGGGCAGGTCCGCACTCGTCTCGTTGGCGAATTCGATGCTCATCCGCGTCACCGCCGGCCCCGGCCGTTGCCGGAGCGGCCGTTCTCCTCGTTGTCCCGCTGCACTTCTTCCGCTGCCTGCCACCGGTCGTAGGCGTCGACGATGTCGGTCACCAGCTGGTGGCGCACCACGTCCTGGCTGTCGAGGTGGGAGAAGTGCACGTCGGAGAGATCGCCGAGGATGTCCTGCACCACCTTCAGGCCGCTGCGCTGGCCGCCCGGCAGGTCGATCTGCGTGATGTCGCCGGTGACCACGATCTGCGAACCGAACCCGAGGCGGGTGAGGAACATCTTCATCTGTTCCAGCGTGGTGTTCTGCGCCTCGTCGAGGATGATGAACGCGTCGTTGAGCGTGCGCCCGCGCATGTAGGCCAGCGGGGCGATCTCGATGGTTCCGGACTGGGTCAGGCGCGGCACCGACTCCGGGTCGATCATGTCGTGCAGCGCGTCGTACAGCGGACGCAGGTACGGGTCGATCTTCTCGTACAGCGAACCGGGCAGGTAGCCCAACCGCTCGCCCGCTTCCACCGCGGGGCGCGTGAGGATGATCCGGTTGACCTCCTTCGCGCGCAGCGCCTGCACCGCCTTGGCCATGGCCATGTAGGTCTTGCCGGTACCGGCCGGGCCGATGCCGAACACGACGGTGTGCTGGTCGATCGCCTCGACGTAGCGCTTCTGGTTGAGCGTCTTCGGGCGGATCGTCCGGCCGCGCCGCGAGAGGATGTCCAGGCTGAGCACTTCGGCCGGCGACTCGTTGTTGCCCTCGGAGAGCATCGACACGCTGCGGCGGACGGCGTCGGGGGTGACGGTGCCCTTGCTCGCCAGGGTGATGAGTTCCGCGATGACGCGTTCGGCGAAGGCCACCTCCGCCGACTCACCCGAAAGAGTGACTTCGTTTCCGCGGACGTGCACGTCCGCCGTGAGGAGCTCCTCCGCGGCGCGGAGGTTCTCGTCCCGCGAACCGAGCAAGGTCAGCACGACCTCGTCCGGGATGGTCACTGTCGACTGCGCGGAGAAGTTCCGCGGCTGTTCTCCGGACTGGGCGGCGGCGCCGCCGGTGGGGATTCCGGCCACGTGGTTTCGGGTCCTGCTTTCTGCGCTCGCTGCGCTGCTCGACGGACAGTTCCTGCGCACCCCGCGAGCGGACCCGCCGCCCGGTGGGGCTTGCACCACCGATGGTAGAACACTCGACAATTCGCGCCCGGGCGCGCGTGCCCCGCGGAGGCGGGCGCGGGCCGCCGCGCGGTCCCGGGCACGCGCTCACCGAACCGCGCAGCGGCCGGACGGCTCGAAGCCGCGGACCCGCGCGGCCGGCCGCGTCAGCCCTTGATCGGCCCGCCGGTCATCCCGCCGAGGTCCTCCCCGCCGAGCAGGTGCAGGTGCACGTGGAAGATGGTCTGGCCCGCGTCGGCGTTGGTGTTGAACAGCAGCCGGTAGCCGGACTCGGCGATGCCGTCCTCCTCGGCGATGGCGTGGGCGGTGCTGATCAGCTCGGCCAGCAGACCGGGGTCGGCGGCCGCGAGCTCGGCGGCGTTGCGGTGGTGGCGCTTGGGGATGACCAGCACGTGGGTCGGCGCCTGCGGGTTGATGTCCCGGATGGCGATGAACCGGTCGTTCTCCCGCACGATGTCGGCCGGGATTTCGCGGTCGATGATCCGCTGGAACAGCGAGTCCGTGTCACTCATGCCCGCAGGCTATCGCCGGCCCCCACCGCCCCCGCGCGCCGCCACCACCCGTGATCCGCGGGGGTCGTCAAAGCCAGAGCGCACTGCCGGACACGACAAGCCGCGGCCCGCAGCCACCATTTCGACGCGAAGCGTCGAGCACCCAGCAAGCAACGCACCAGCCGCAGGTTCTCCAGTGCGTCTCTCGTGAGGAAGGTCCGACGCTGCGTAGGCGGACTACTCAAGGAGGGCACCCGGAACGAGAGACGTGCTGGAGGTTCTGCCACAGGGGCCTTGCGCAACGGAACCCACCACTGTTTTCGACGCCGTGCCGCAGGAATGGATCTGGGGGTCATCCACCTGCGGCACGGCTCCCGCCGGACCGAGGGGGAGGCGTCCGGCGGGTGGAAGGGTCCGATCGGCAACCCGTTCGGCCCCGACGCTATCGCCCCTCGTACGGGTGACGCCACGGCCGCGACCGAAACTTGATCTCGATCCCATTCCGCCGCGCGGGCACAACCGATCGGGCGGTGTGATCAGCACCACCGCTCGGTGAGCGCGCCGAGCGCTCCCAGGGCCACGGCCGGCGCGGTGGAGGCGCGCAGCACGCTCGGCCCGAGCCGGACCGAGCGCGCTCCGGCCGCGGTCAGCTGCTCGACCTCCTCGGGGGCGATCCCGCCCTCCGGGCCGACGATCAGCAGCACTTCCCCGGAGCCGGGCAGCTCCACCGAGCGCAGCGCCGTGCTGCCGGTCTCGTGCAGCACGAGCGCGGCGTCGGCTCCGCCGACGAGCCGCGTCAGCTCCCGCGTGCTCACCGGTTCCGCGACCTCGGGCGTCCACGCGCGCCGCGCCTGCTTGGCCGACTCGCGCACCGTTTCCCGCCACTTGGCCAGCGCCTTCGCACCGCGCGGTCCGTCGTCCCACTTCGCCACGCACCGCGCGGCCCGCCACGGCACGACGGCGTCCGCACCCGCTTCGGTGGCGACCTCGACGGGCAGCTGGCTGCGGTCGCCCTTGACGAGGGCCTGGGCCAGCCGCACCCGCAGCCGCGGCCGCGGCACGTGCCAGCTGCCGATCACCTCGAGCGCGAGCTCGTCCTTGCCGACCTCGGTGACCGCGCACCGCGCCATTCCGCCGCGCCCGTCGGTGAGCAGGAGGTGCTCCCCCGCGCGCAGGCGCCGGACGGTCGCGGCGTGCTTGCCCTCCGGACCGTCCAGCGTGGTGCGCGCGCCGCCGGGGAGCTCGTCGACGTGGAAGACCGGCAGCCCCTCCGGCACGGCTCAGCGGTTCCCGAACGACTTGAACCGGGAGAAGATCCCGTTGCGGTGCCCGTTGCCGTTGGCCGAGACGGTCGGTTCCGGCTGCTCCTCCCCCCGCAGCGCGGCGAGCTGGCGCAGCAGCTCGGCCTGCTGCTCGTCGACCTTCATGGGCACTTCGACGTTGAGGTGCACGTGCAGGTTGCCGTGGCCGCTGACCTTGCCGTTGGAGCGCAGCTTCGGCAGTCCGCGGCCGGTGAACACCTGCTCGGTCCCGGGCTGGGTGCCGGCCTCGACGGCGATCTCCTCTTCCTCGCCGTCGAGGGTGCGCAGCGTGAGCACGGTGCCCAGCGCCGCTGCGGTCATGGGCACGTCGACCGTGCAGTGCAGGTCAGCGCCGTCGCGGGTGAACCGCTCGTGCGGCTGCTCCTCGACCTCGACGAACAGGTCGCCCGCCGGACCGCCGCCGGGGCCGACCTCGCCCTCGCCGGCCAACCGCACGCGCATCCCGTCGCCGACGCCGCCGGGGATCTTGACCGTGATCGTGCGCCGCGCGCGGATCCGGCCCTCACCGCCGCACTGCTGGCACGGTTCGGGGATGACCTCGCCGAAGCCGTGGCAGACGGGGCACGGCCGCGAGGTCATGACCTGCCCCAGGAACGAGCGCTGCACCGACTGGATCTCGCCGCGCCCACCGCAGTTGTCGCAGGTGGAGGGGGCCGTTCCGGCCTTGCACCCGCCGCCGTCGCAGGTGTCGCACAGCACCGCGGTGTCCACGGTGATGTCCCGGTCGATGCCGCTGGCGCACTCCTCGAGGGTCATCTCCAAGCGCAGCAGCGCGTCGGAACCGGGCTGCGCCCGGCTCTTGGGCCCGCGGCTGCCACCGCCCATGCCGCCGCCGAAGAAGGCGTCCATGATGTCGCCGAGGCCGCCGAAGCCGGCGAACGGATCGCCGCCTCCGCCCCCGGCACCACCGCCGCTGTCCATGGGATCGCCGCCCATGTCCACGACCTGGCGCTTCTGCGGGTCGGACAGCACCTCGTAAGCGGTGGTCACTTCCCGGAACCGCTCCTGCGCGTCCTCCTCCGGGTTGACATCCGGGTGCAGCTCCCGCGCGAGCTTGCGGTACGCACGTTTGATCTGCTCCGCGGTCGCGTCCTTGGACACTCCGAGGGTCGCGTAGTAGTCCCTGGCCACCTTGTCCGTACTTCCTCTGGTCGATCAACAGGTTCACGTATCGGTCGCACCGACGCCGCGGCTGTCGCCGACGGCTCGTGCGCAGGCGGGCACGTCGCGCCGGAACGTCACCGGCCCCGCAGGATCTCACCCACGTACGTGGCGACCGCACGCACCGCCGCCATCGTCCCGGGGTAGTCCATGCGCGTGGGGCCGACCACGCCCAGGCCACCGAGCACCGTCCCATCCGCGCCGTACCCGGTGGACACCACCGAGGTGGTCTGCATCTCCTCCGCTTCGTTCTCCGCCCCGATCCGCACGTGCACCGTACGCGAGTCGCGCGCGGCGGCGAGCAGTTTGAGCACCACGACCTGCTCCTCCAGCGCTTCGAGCACCTGGCGCAGCGAGTCGGAGAAGTCCGCGACGTTGCGCGTGAGGTTGGAGGTCCCGCCCAGGACCATACGCTCGTCGGGGTGCTCGACCAGCGATTCGATGAGCACGCTGCTCACGCGCACGAGGATCGGGCGCAGCTCGTCCGGGCCCTTCTCGGGGAGGTCGGCGACCGCCGCGGAGGCGTCGGCGAGCCGCTTCTCGGACATCGCGTTGTTCAGCACGGTGCGCAGCCGCGCCACGTCGTCCTCGGAGACGACGTCGCCGAGGTCCACCATGCGCTGGTCGACCCGGCCGGTGTTGGTGATGAGCACGAGCATCAGCCGGGCGGGGCTGATGGTGACGACCTCGACGTGCCGCACCGTGGAGCGCGTCAACGTGGGGTACTGCACCACGGCGACCTGCTGGGTCAGCTGCGCCAGCAGGCGCACGCTGCGCCGCATGACGTCGTCGAGGTCCACCGCGCCTTCCAGGAAGGTGTAGATCGCGCGGCGCTCGGCGGCGGTCAGCGGCTTCACCTCGTGCAGCCGGTCGACGAACATGCGGTAGCCCTTGTCGGTGGGCACCCGTCCGGCGCTGGTGTGCGGCTGGGCGATGTAGCCGTCCTCCTCGAGGGAGGCCATGTCGTTGCGGACGGTGGCGCTGGACACGCCGAGGCTGTGGCGATCGACGAGCGCCTTCGAACCGATGGGCTCCTGGCTGGAGACGTAGTCGGCGACGATGGCCCGCAGCACCTCGAAGCGGCGGTCGTCGGTGTTCATGCGCCACCTCCCTGGCATCGACCTCCGCGCCCCGGCATCGCCGGGACGCACGCCCACGGCCTCTCCCCCGGGGCTCCGGGAGCGCGGCCCGTGGACCACGACGCGCCCGCGCGCCGCACCGCGGCGGGTCAGCACGCGGCGCAGTGCCGGACGCACGTGCAGTACCGGTCACAGGTGCAGGCTCGGCGCCGCTGCTGCCTCCCTCCCAGTTTACTGGTGCAACACCACGGCCGGGCACGTGCGAACGACGATCACCGGTGCGCCCCGCCGCGGGCAATCCCCGCTTCAGCGCGGTGTGGCGCGGAACACCGCAGGACCGGGACGCCTCCGCCCCGGAAGAGGCCCGGAGCGGGGACGCCTCACCCGAGCAGCCGGGTCACCACCCCGTCGGCCAGCAGCCGCCCGCGGTCGGTGAGCACGGCGCGCCCCTCCTGCCAGCGGTCGCGCCGCAGCAAGCCGTCCGCGACGGCCCCCTCGGCCTCCCGCAGCCCCTCGTCGTCGAGCACCTCGGGGTCCAGCCCGTCGCTGGTGCGCAGCGCGAGCATGACGCGCTCGATGCGGCGGTCCTCCCCGGTGAGCACCTCGCGCCCGGAGGCGGGCGAGAGTCCCTGGGACAAGCTGCGCGCGTACCGGGCCGGGTGCTTGACGTTCCACCAGCGCACGCCGCCGATGTGGCTGTGCGCGCCGGGGCCGGCGCCCCACCAGTCGCCGCCGTGCCAGTAGCCGAGGTTGTGCCGGCAGCGCGCGGCCCCGTCCGCGGCCCAGTTGGACACCTCGTACCAGCCCAGCCCGGCCTCGGACAGCCGCGCGTCGATGAGCTCGTAGCGGTCGGCCAGCACGTCCTCGTCGGGCGCGGGCAGTTCGCCGCGGCGCACCCGGCGGGCCAGGGCGGTGCCGTCCTCGACGATGAGCGAGTACGCCGAGACGTGGTCCACCCCGGCCGACAGCACCGCTTCGAGGGTGGCGCGCAGGTCGTCGTCGCCCTCCCCCGGCGTGCCGTAGATCAGGTCGAGGCTGACGTGGTCGAACCCGGCGGCGCGCGCCTCGCGCGCGGCCTGCACGGCCCGCCCGGGCGTGTGCCTGCGGTCGAGCACGCGCAGGACGTGCTCGGCGGCGGACTGCATGCCGAGCGACACGCGCGTGTAGCCGCGCTCGCGGATGCCGGCGAAGAACTCCGGCGAGGTCGACTCCGGGTTGGACTCGGTGGTGACCTCCGCCTCCTCGGCCAGCCCGAAGGTGCCGCGCACCGCGGCGAGGACGTCGCCGAGGCGCTCGGCCCCGAGCAGCGAGGGGGTGCCGCCGCCGACGAAGACCGTCTCCGCGCGCGGCACCGGCCGCCCCGCGCTCGCGGCCACCCGCGCGCCCAGCTCGAGCTCGGCGCGCAGGGCCTCGAGCCAGCTGTCGAATCCGGCTCCGTCGCCGAGCTCCTCGGCGGTGTAGGTGTTGAAGTCGCAGTAGCCGCAGCGGGTGGCGCAGAACGGCACGTGCACGTACACCCCGAACGGGTGCTCGCCCAGCTCGGCGAGCGCCGCTTCGGGGAGGGCACCGTCCTCGGGGGCGGGTTCGGCGTTCGGCGGTTCCTTGGCCACGCCCCCACTGTCTCACCATGCGGATGCCGCTAGACCGGCAGGTGAGCGGATGGCAGGGTGATCGGCATGGGTATGACCGGGACCGGAACGCTGCTGGTCACCCGCCGCTACGTCGACTTGCGCCGGGTCTCCAGCGCACTGTGCCCCTCGCAGCAGGGGCGGTGAACCGCGTCGCAGGCGCGCAGTCGCGCCGCCCTCGTTCACCACGTGCCGGGACCACCCCGCGCGTGTGATCGCCCACGTCTTTTTCGTCCCTGTCCACGAGGCGTCGGGCGCTCGTGAGCCCGCGGCTCCACTTCGTGTGAGCGCACTCACGTGCCACCGTCGCGTCTCCTCGAACCCGGAGGTCGGACCATGGTCCCCCCGACGGAAACAGCCGGTCGCCCCGCTCGGAAAAGCAAAGCCCGCGGTCAGGGCCAGTGGGCGCTCGGCCACCGCGAACCGCTGAACGGCAACGAACGCACCAAGAAGGAAGACAACCCGCTCAACGTCCGCGAGCGCATCGAGCGCGTCTACGCCTACCGCGGCTACGACTCGATCGACCCGCAGGACCTGCGCGGCCGGTTCCGCTGGCTGGGGCTGTACACGCAGCGCGCCCCGGGGATCCCGGGCGGGCGCACGGCCGCGCTGGAGCCGGAGGAGCTCGACGACGACCACTTCATGCTGCGGGTCCGCGTCGACGGCGGCGCGATGACCACCGAGCAGCTGCGCACCGTCGGTGAGATCGCCCGGACCTACGCCCGCGACACGGCCGACATCACCGACCGGCAGAACATCCAGCTGCACTGGATCCGCATCGAGGACATGCCGACGATCTGGGAGCGGTTGGAGTCGGTCGGCCTGTCCACCACCGAGGCCTGCGGCGACTGCCCGCGCGTGGTGCTGGGCTCGCCGGTGGCGGGCATCGCCGAGGACGAGATCATCGACGGCACCCCGGCGGTGCGGGAGATCACCGAGCGCTACATCGGCGACCAGTCGCTGGCGAACCTGCCGCGCAAGTACAAAACGGCGATCACCGGTTCGCCCCGGTGGGACGCCGTCCCGGAGATCAACGACGTCTCGTTCGTCGGGGTCGAGCACCCCGAGCACGGCCCGGGCTTCGACGTGTGGGTCGGCGGCGGCCTGTCCACCAACCCGAAGTTCGCCCAGCGGCTGGGCGCCTGGGTCCCGCTCTCCGAGGTGGCCGAGGTCTGGCACGCGGTCACCCGCCTGTTCCGCGACTACGGCTACCGGCGGCTGCGGAACCGCGCCCGGATGAAGTTCCTCGTGGACGACTGGGGCGCCGAGGCCGTCCGCAAGGTCGTCGAGGACGAGTACCTGGACCGCCGGCTCCTCGACGGGCCGGCGCCGGAGACCCCGAGCGAGGACCGCGACCACCTGGGCGTGCACCGGCAGCAGGACGGCAACCACTACGTCGGCTTCAAGTCCCCCGCGGGGCGCGTGAGCGGGTCGAAGCTGCTGGAGGCCGCCGCGGCCGCCGAGCGGGCCGGCTCCCACCGGGTGCGCACCACGGTCGAGCAGAACCTCCTCGTGCTGGACGTCCCGGAATCCGAAGTGGACGCCCTGATTTCGGACATGTCCGCGCTCGACCTGCACGCGCACCCCTCGCCGTGGCGGCGCGGAGTCATGGCCTGCACCGGTCTCGAGTTCTGCAAGCTGGCGATCGTGGAGACCAAGCAGCGGGCGATCGACCTCATCGGCGACCTCGACAAGCGCCTGGAGGACGTCCAGAGCGGCCTGGAGAACCAGGTCTCGATCACCCTCAACGGCTGCCCCAACGCCTGCGCCCGCACGCAGGTCGCCGACATCGGGCTGAAGGGCCAGATGGTCACCGACGCCGACGGCAACCAGGTCGAGGGCTTCCAGGTGCACCTGGGCGGCGGCCTGGCGGTGGACACCGGAACCGGCCGCAAGATCCGCGGCCACAAGGTGACCTCGGCCGAGCTGGGGGATTATGTGGAGCGGCTCGTGCGACGCTACATTGCGCAACGCGAGCAGGGCGAGCGGTTCGCCCAGTGGGCGGCTCGTGCCACCGACGAGGAGCTCTCATGACCTCGGCCGGTAACCGCATGGCGCCGCTGCACTGCCCGTACTGTGGCGACGAGGAGCTCGTGCCCCGGGAGGAACCGGCCGGTGCGTGGAAGTGCGCCGCGTGCCTGCGGGTGTTCACCGTGCAGCTGGTCGGGCTGGCGCTGCCCGAGCACGAGCACTTCCGGCAGGAAGGAGCGCAAGGCCCATGAGCCCGACGGAGGAGCAGGCCGTGGACATCGGACACCGACGTGCGGAGGAGGAGCTGCGGGCCCTCGCCGAGCAGGCCTCGGCCGAGCTCGCCGACGCCACCGCCGAGGAGGCGCTGGCGTGGGCGGCCGAGACGTTCGGCCGCAACCTGATCGTCGCGTCGAACATGCAGGACGCCTCGCTGGTCGATCTGGCCGCTCGTGTCCAACCCGGGGTGGATGTCCTCTTCCTGGAGACCGGGTACCACTTCGCTGAGACGATCGGCACACGTGACGCCGTGGCGGCCACCTATGATGTGAACATCGTGGACGCCACGCCCGAGCAGACCGTGGCCGAGCAGGACGAGAGCGAAGGTCCGCGGCTGTACGAGCGTGATCCGAACCGCTGCTGCTTCCTGCGCAAGGTCCTGCCGCTGCGGAACACGCTGGCCCCCTACGAGGCGTGGGTGACCGGCGTGCGCCGCGTGGACGCGCCCACGCGCGCCGACACGCCCATCGTGACCTGGGACGACCGCAACGGGTTGGTGAAGGTCAACCCGATGGCGGCCTGGACGGACGAGGAACTGCAGTCCTACATCGACAGCCGCAACGTGCTGGTGAACCCGCTGGTGCACGCCGGGTACCCGTCGATCGGGTGCGCGCCGTGCACCAGCAAGCCCGCCCCGGGCGCCGATCCGCGCAGCGGCCGCTGGGCGGGCTCGTCCAAGACCGAGTGCGGACTGCACGGTTGACGGCCGCGCTGGACCGCTAGAACACGGAGGACACCGGAGACATGACCACGACCGATCCCGGCATCGACACGGTGGCGGAGTCGACCAACGAGGCGCCCCCGCAGGTGAACAATCTGGACGCCCTGGAATCGGAAGCGATCCACATCTTCCGAGAAGTGGCCGGCGAGTTCGACCGTCCGGTGATCCTCTTCTCCGGCGGGAAGGATTCCACTCTCCTGCTGCACCTGGCGCTGAAGGCCTTCCGACCCGCACCGGTTCCGTTCGGCCTGCTGCACGTGGACACCGGGCACAACTTCCCCGAGGTCATCGACTTCCGCGACCAGTTGTGCGAAAAGCACGGTCTGCGCCTGCACGTCGCCTCCGTGCAGGACTACATCGACGACGGGCGCCTCGAGGAGCGCCCCGACGGCACGCGCAACCCGTTGCAGACGACGCCGCTGCTGGACGCGATCCGCGACAACAAGTTCGACGCGGTGTTCGGCGGCGGGCGGCGCGACGAGGAGCGCTCGCGCGCCAAGGAGCGGATCTTCAGCCTGCGCAACGCGTTCGGCCAGTGGGACCCGCGGCGCCAGCGCCCGGAGCTGTGGAACCTGTACAACGGGCGGCACCGCGCCGGGGAGCACGTCCGCGTCTTCCCGCTGTCCAACTGGACGGAGCTGGACGTGTGGCGCTACATCCAGCGGGAGAAGATCGAACTGCCCGCGATCTACTACGCCCACCAGCGCGAGGTGTTCCAGCGCGACGGGATGTGGCTGACCTCCGGGCCTTGGGGCGGTCCCCGCGAGGGCGAGGAAGTCCAGCTCAAGACGGTGCGCTACCGCACGGTCGGGGACGGTTCGTGCACCGGCGCGGTGGAATCCGAGGCCTACACGCTCGACGAGGTCATCGCCGAGGTCGGCGCCAGCCACCTGACCGAGCGCGGCGCCACCCGGGCCGACGACCGGATGTCCGAAGCGGCCATGGAGGACCGCAAGCGCGAGGGCTACTTCTAGTCACCTTCCGCCCGGCAACACGAGAATGGGTTGACGCATGACCGAGACCACCCCCGCAACGGCACCGGAGAACGCCGTGCCCCGCGACGTCGCGTTCGAGAACGGTGCGCCCGAGAACGGCGTGCCCGAAAACGGTGTCCTGTCAGATAATACCGATCTGCTCCGCTTGGCGACAGCGGGGTCGGTGGACGACGGCAAGAGCACGCTCGTCGGCCGGCTGCTGCACGACACCAAGTCCGTGCTGGCCGACCAGCTCGACGCGGTGTACCGGGCCAGCGAGGAGCGCGGACTGTCCAGTCCGGACCTGTCGCTGCTCGTCGACGGGCTGCGCGCCGAGCGCGAGCAGGGCATCACCATCGACGTGGCCTACCGCTACTTCGCCACGCCGCGCCGCAGCTTCGTGCTCGCCGACACCCCGGGGCACGTGCAGTACACCCGGAACACGGTCACCGGCGCCTCCACCGCGCAGCTGGCGGTGCTGCTGGTGGACGCGCGCAAGGGCGTGCTCGAGCAGACGCGGCGGCACGCGGCCGTGCTGGCGCTGCTGGGCGTGCCGCGGCTCGTGCTGGCCGTGAACAAGATCGACATGGTCGACTTCGACGAGGGCACGCACACCCGCATCGCCGAGGAGTTCACCGAGCACGCCGAGGCGCTCGGCTACACCGACGACGCCGTCGTGACGATCCCGGTCTCCGCGCTGCACGGGGACAACGTGGTGGAGCGCTCCGCGCGCACCCCGTGGTACACCGGCCCGGCGCTGCTGGAGCACCTGGAAACCGCGCCGGTGGCGCCGGACCCGCACGACGCGCCGTTCCGGATGGCGGTGCAGTACGTGGTCCGCCCGCGCACCGAGGAGTTCCCCGACTACCGCGGCTACGCCGGCCAGTCCGCCAGCGGCGTGGTCCGCGCGGGCGACGAGGTCGTCGTGCTGCCCGCCGGGCGGCGCACGCGGGTGTCCCAAGTGGACACGCCGGACGGGGAGGTCGCCAGCGCCGCGGCGGGCCGCCCGATCACGCTGCTGCTGGAGGACGACGTCGACATCGCGCGCGGCGACCTGGTGGCCCACGCCGACCACCCCCCGCGGCTGAGCGACGAGTTGGACGCCACGGTGTGCTGGCTGGCCGAGAAGCCGCTGCGCGGCGGCGACCGCGTGCTGGTCAAGCACGGCGCCCGCACGGTGCAGGCGATGGTCACCGAACTCACCGGCCGCTTCGACGAGCAGGAGCTGACCACAGTGGACACTCCGGATGCGTTGGAGCTCAACGAGATCGGCCGGGTGCAGCTGCGCACCTCCGAGCAGCTGGCCATCGACGAGTACGCGGAGAACCGCCGCACCGGCGCGTTCCTCATCATCGACCCGACCGACGGCAGCACGCTCGGCGCGGGTCTCGTCGGACACCCCTTGGCCGCCGCGACGGCGTGAGTGGCATGACGGCAGGCGACGTTCCGCTGGTCGCGGTCGCGCACGGCAGCCGGGACCCCCGGTCGGCCGCGACGATCCACGCACTGATGGACGAGGTCCGCAGGCAGAGCCCGGACCTCGACGTCCGCACCGCGTTCCTGGACCTGTCCGCCCCGCGGGTGGGCGACGTGCTGGCGGGAGTGCACGGCGACGGCCACGAGGAGGCCGTCGTCGTGCCGCTGCTGCTGGGCCACGCCTTCCACGCGCGGGTGGACGTGCCGGGCGCGGTGGCCGACGCGGAACACCGCCACCCCCGCTTCCGGGCGCGGATCGCCGAGGTGCTCGGCCCCGACCCGCGCCTGGAGCGGGCGGCGTGGCGCCGCCTCGCCGCGGCGGGGGCCGAGGCCGGCGACCCGGAGCTGGGGGTGGTGCTGGCCGGCGCCGGCTCCTCGCACCCGCCGGCCAACCGGATCGTCGAGGAGGTGACCGAGCGGTGGTGCGCCACCTCGGCCTGGCCGGATGCGGCCGCGGCGTTCGCCGCTGCCGCCGAGCCCACCGTGCCGCAGGCGATCGCCCGGCTGCGGGCCGCGGGCGCGCGGCGCATCGCGGTGGGCGCCTGGTTCCTCGCTCCCGGACTGCTGCCGGACCGCATCCTCGAGCAGGCGCGGGCCGAGGACCCCGAGGCCCTGCTGGCCGCGCCGATGGCCGATGACGCCGAGGTCGCCGCGCTCGTGCTCGCGCGCTACCGCGCCGCGCTCGCCGCGCCGGAGGAGCACGAGTCCGTCCACTTCGCCTGAATGGCCCGGAATCCGCCCGTACCGACCGGCAGTGTCTGCGCCGCACCGAAAGCTTCACTCCACGTGGGCATGAGAGAGTGCGGAACGGCAGCGAACCCTGGGAACTGACTGCGCTACGCGTTCGTCCAACAGTCGGAACCACACTGTCAAGCGAACGGGGGTTTGGGGCGTTCCATGCAAGGCCGGCGGAAAAATCGGGGGCGAGGACGCGCGATGGACACTCAGCAGGCCAACCATCCGGTGATCACACCCGCGATGCGGGAGCAGGCCCGCAAGCAGCCGAACACCTGGCTGTACGTCGTCGACCCGATCTTCACCGACCCGAGCGCCGAAGTGCCGCCCTGGGGGTTCATCGGCGGTTACCGCGTCGATGAGCGGGGCGAGATCACCGACGACTTCTCGTCGAACCCGAACTACCGCCCCTCCCCCGTCGCGCTGCGCCTGCCGGCGCCGAGCAACGACGCCGAACGCGCGTGGCAGCTGACCAGCACCGGCTACGCCCCCGGTCAGACGCTGCTGACGGCGCTGCTCGAGGCCTCCCTCGTCCTCTTCGCCCAACCGCAGGGCACCGGCCTGGTCGTGGCCGAGCCCGACACCACCGGCCGGCGGCAGCTGCAGGTGTTCACCTCCGAGCAGTACCTGCCGCGCACCCCGGCGGCCTGGCAGCACCTGACCGGACGACAGCTCGCCGCGCACCCCCTGGTCGGGGTGGATCTGCACATCAACCCGACGAGCCCGGCCAAGGCCCGCGTGCCGGCCGAGGAGCTCCTCCGCACCGCCGGGACGCACGCCGGTGCTCCCGCCCTCGCCGCGGGAGCACCGCCCCAGCAGGCGCCCGGCGGACCGCAGAGCCCCGCCCGCGGCACGCCGACGGCGGACAGCAGCGGCACGACCGCGCACCCCGGAGGCGGGAGCGCCGGCCCCGAAGCCACCACCGGCGGGGCCGCGGCGGGCGCCGCGAGCGCGACCCCGGAGCCGGCCAGCACGGCGAGCCCCGCCGGGAACCCCGCCACCGCCTCCGGGGAGGCCGCCGGGAGCCCCGCTGCGGGCGCGCCCGCGCAGCAGGCGGAGCAGGCCCCGGGCCAGGTGGATCCCACCGCCGGGGACTTCGGTCGGCGCGTGCTCGGAGCGCTGCTGGGCGGTGCGATCGGCGACGCGCTCGGCGCACCCGTCGAGTTCTACCCGGTCGACCAGATCCGCAGCCGGTTCGGACCCGAGGGCGTCACCGACTACGACCGCGACTCCGAGCACCCGGGCGCGTTCACCGACGACACCCAGCTGACCCTGTTCACCCTGGAAGGGCTCGTCCGCGCCCGCGCCGGCCGGCGCAGCGGGCTGGCCGCGGAGCCGCTTCCCGCCGTGCAGCTGGCCTACCAGCGGTGGCTGCACACCCAGGGGTACGGCTGGGCTCGCGCCGCTGGGCCGTTCGCCGACAACCAGCCCGAGCCGACCGGGTGGCTCATCGGCCACCGGGAGCTGTTCTCCGTGCGCGCTCCCAGCAGCACGTGCATCACCGCGCTGCGCGAGTTCGCCGCCGTCGGCGCTCCCGGGACGTTCGACCGGAGCATCAACGAGTCCGAGGACTGCGGCGGCGTGGTCCGCGCTGCGCCGGTGGCCCTGTGGTCGGACGACCCCCGCGAGGTGTTCGAGCTCGCGGCGGCCACCGCGGCGCTGACGTACTCGCACCCGAACGCCTACCTCCCCGCGGCCGTGCACGCCGTGCTGGTGCACCGCCTGGTGCGCGGTGCGGAGCTCGGCACGGCGCTGGTCGAGGCCCGCGCGCTGCTGGCCGACTACCGCGACCACGCCGACACCGAGCGGGCGCTGCGGGCGGCGGTCGAGCTCAGCGAGCAGGCCCCCACCCCGGAGCGGGTCCGCGACGCCCTCGGCTCCGGGTGGGCCGGCCACGAGGCCCTGGCCATCGCGGTGTGCGCGGCGCTGGCCACGGAGACCGTGGCGCAGGCGGTGATGACGGCCGTCAACCACTCCGGGGCGAGCGACACCACCGGTGCGCTGTGCGGCGCGCTCGTCGGCGCCCGCTACGGCTCCACCGCCCTGCCCGGGGTGTGGCTGCGCGACCTGCGCCAGCGCGAGCTCGTCGAGCAGTTGACCGCGGACGCGCTGCGGGAGTTCGGCCCGACTCCGCCCGAGGACGCGGATTGGCGCGAGCGCTACCCCGCGCAACTGGACGCAGTGGACATCGCGTTCACCTCGGAACTGCCCCGCGCGGAGGAGGCGCCGGACGCTGCGGAGGGCACCGCGGAGGACGCGGCGGCCGGCGGCGCGGCGGAAGGAGCTCCGGGCGGCGTCGACGAAGCCCTGCCCGCCACTGCGGACGCGGCTGCGGAACCCGCCGTCCCCGGAGCGGCGGTGAGCACCGCGCTCACCGCCGCTCGCGGTGGTGAGCGGCCGGCCGCGCCGGAGCTGGTCGAGTCCCGCGTGCTCGGCTTCCTGCTCGGCGGCGCGGTCGGCGATGCGCTCGGCTACCCGGTCGAGGACGACGAGCTGGCCGCCATCCGCCGCAAGCACGGCGAGCCCGGGGTCACCGACTTCACCGAGGCGCACCGCGGTGCGATCAGCGACGAGACCCAGCTGACCGTGTTCACCCTCGAAGGGCTCATCCGGGCGAGCATCCGCCGCCGCCTGTTCGGCGAGGCCGAACCGGGCACCCAGGTGCAGCACGCCTACCAGCGGTGGCTGCACACGCAGGGTTTCGACTGGCGCGACGCCCGCGGTCCGCTCGCGGCCGACGCCCCGGACGGCTGGTTGATCCAGCGCCGGGACCTGTTCATGCGGCGCGCGCCCAAGACCACGTGCGTGCAGGCGCTGCACGGCTACGCCAGCGGCATCCCGCGCGGCACGTTCTCCCACCGGGTCAACGACTCGAAGGGCAGCGGTGGCGTCATGCGCGCGGCCCCCGCGGGACTGTGGTCGGCGGACTCCGGCGAGGTCTGCCAGGTCGGAGCGCTCACCGCCGTGCTCACGCACGGCCACCCGAGCGGTTACTTGCCCGCCGGTGCGCTGGCCGTCGTCGTGCAGCAGCTGCTGGCGGGCCGCTCCCTGCCGGAAGCGGTGGACGGGGCGCTGACCGAACTGTCCACGTGGGACGGGCACGAGGAGACGACGGCGGCGCTGCGGCAGGCCATCGAACTCGCCGCGTCGAACTCCGCCACCCCCGAGCTGATCGAGAAGCAGCTCGGCAGCGGTGAGTACGGGCAGGAAGCGCTGGCCATCGGTGTCTGCGCCGCGCTGAGCCGCCCCGAGTCGTTCTCCGAGGCCGTGCTGCTGGCCGCCAACCACTCCGGTGCCAGCGACTCCACCGCGGCGATCTGCGGCAACATCATGGGTGCGGCGCGCACGGTCTCGGCGATCCCGCAGGAGTGGCGCGAGGCCGTGGAGCTGCGGGACGTGATCGAGGAGATCGCCAGCGACGCGATCCGCGAGTTCGGCGAGGACCCGCCGCAGGACGAGGAGTGGCTGCACCGCTACCCGGTCGGCAGCGGCGCGCCCGCTGAGCCCGCCGCGCAGCAGGCGCCGGCGGAGCCCGCCGCCGCTGCGGAGGCGCCCGCGGAGGAGGCACCCGCGGAAGGGGCTGCCGAGACCGCGGGCGCGGAGGACTTGCTCGAAACTCCGGACGAAACACCTGGTGGATCCCCGGACGGGGCCGCGGACGCGCTCCCGGACGCGGAGGGCACCACCGCGGACGCGGGCGGTGCCGAACCCGGCGCGGAGCCGTCCCCGAACGCGGGAACCACGACGGCGGCTGCGCTTCCCGTGCGCGTTCCGGGCGAGAGCACGCCCGCCCGCAACGGCGAGGACATCGACGTCCCGGACTCCGCCCCCGGAACCGGGACGGCCGAGGAGACCGACCCCCCGGCGGAGGACCTCCCGAGCGGCGGCGCGCCGACCGACGACGTGCCGGCGGACCCCGCGGACGACCCGGCGGACGGAGCCTCGGAGGACGCACCGGTCCCCACCGCCTCCGAGGCACGGGTTCCCGCGGACACCGCGATGCCGTCGAACCCCGCTTCCGAGGACCCCGCCGAACAGGCCAGCGCCGCCGAGGAGACCAGCGCCGCCGAGGAGGACGGCGCTCGCCCCGAGACCCCCGAGCGGGCGACGGCCGCTTCCCCGCAGGGCCCGCCCGCACCGCCCGGTGCGGCGGAGCAGCCGGACTCCGCCGAGGACGACCTGCTCTCCGAGGAGGAGCTGCGCCTGCTCGTGGCGTGGCGGAAGTTCCGGGAGACCGGATCCGGCGAATCCGTGGAGCTCACGCACGGGCTGCGCAAACTCCTCGTCGAGGCCTTCGGGCAGGACCGGGCCACCCAGCTGCTCGGCGAGCAGGAATCCCGGGACGTGCAGGTGCGCCCGAGCGCCCCGGTGGCTCTCGACCGGGACGAGCGGTTGCGCGGCTGCGTGCTCGGGCAGGCCGCGGGCGATGCGCTCGGCGCCCCGTGGATGTTCACCGAGCTGCGCGCGCTGCTGCGGGAGAACCCGGACGGCGTGCGGGAGATGGCCGAGTTCGCCGGGCTCCGCGGGGCGGCGAGCCGGTACGGCCAGCAGGCGGTGTTCCTGCTGGACGGCCTGGTCCGGGCGGAGCTGCACTCCGCCCTGCGCGGGGTCAACACGCACTGGCCGAGCATGGTCCGCCGCACGCTGCAGCACTGGTTGCACACCCAGGGCGTGCGGAGCACGCCGGAGCTGCCGCCGGGCGAACTGGCCAGCACCGGTCTGCTGCACGCGCAGCGGTTCCCGGACGACGCCTCGCTGACCGCGTTGGCCGAGACCGCCGGCGAGGCGGCGCTGCCCAGCCCGGCGAACCCGCCGAACGACGCGCGGACGGGCGCCGCGACCGCCCGGGGCGCGGTGGTGGGGCTCATCGCCCCGACGCCGCGCCAGGCGATCGCGCTGGGCATCGACATCGCGGTGCTCACCCACGGGCACCCGGACGGGTTCCTGCCCGCCGGTGCCGCGGCGGGGCTGGTGCACGCCCTGCACGAGGGCCGCGACCCGCTGGAAGCCGTCGAGGTCGTGCTCGCCGAGCTGGACCAGCGCGAGGGGGCTGAGCGCACCGCGGCGGCGCTGCGCTCGGCCGTGGACCTGGCGCGGCGCGGTGCTGCCACCCCGAGCGGGCTGGCCGAGCTCGGCGGGGGACGGCAGGCCCCGGAGGCGCTGGCGATCGCGGTGGCCGCGGTGCTGACCCACGCCGACTCGTTCGCCGAGGCGACGTCGCTGGCCGCCACGCACGGCGGCGACAGCGCGGCGTCCGCGGCGATCTGCGGGAGCCTGCTCGGGGCCGCGCGCGGCGCCGCGGACATCCCCGCCGAGTGGTTGTCCACTGTGGAGCTGCATGGCCCGCTGGACCAGCTGGCCACCGACTTCTCCCGCGTGGCGGGCGAAATCCACCCCGAGCGCGACCTTCCCGAGTGGGCGCACCGCTACCCGTCGGTCGACTGACTCCGCTCGGAGAACGAGCACAGTGGACGCATCAGCCCACCCGCTGGACGACATCGAGCGGGCGCTGCTCGCCACGCGGCGCGGCCGCGGCCACCGCGATCCGGTCGAGCGCGGGCTGCTCGACCGGTGGCGCCGGTGGCGCGAGCACCCCTCCGAACTCCCGCCGTGGGGCGCGGCCCTGCGCCACCGGATCGCCGCCGACGAAACCGCTGCCCTGCCGCCGAGCGGTCTGAGCGGACGCGCGGGCCTGCTGCCGGAGGTGCCCAGCCGCCTGACGGGCATGCTGCTCGGCGGGCTCGTCGGCGAGCAGGTCGCCCTGCGCGGACCACCCGCCGAGGACGCCCCGGCCGCGGACCGGGGCGCTGCCCCCGCGCTCGGTCAGCGCGGCAGCGCGCTCCTGTTCGCGTTGGAAGGGCTCATCCGCGCCCGCACCGCCCAGCGCGGCGAGGACGGCGCCGAGCCGTTCGGCGAAGTCCTCGAAGGACTGCGCCGGTGGATGCGCTCCCGCGGGGTCGCCTGGGCCGACTGCGGCTCCGCCCACCCCGCTCCGGTCGGCTGGCTCATCCGGCACGACGCGCTGTGGTCGCGCTCCGTCGACGAGCCCGGCCTGCTGACCGCGGTCAGCCGCATCGCCGCGGGCAGCGCGCCCGGAACGCCGCAGCACCGGCTGACCGGATCGGACGGCGCGACCGCGGTCCCGCTCGGTGCGCTCGCCCCGCTGTGGTCGGCCGACGCGGGACGCGTGCGCGTGCTCGGCGGCGAGCTCGCCGCGCTCACCCACGGGCACCCGCGCGGACACGGGCCGGCCGCGGTGCTGGCGGTCGCGATGGCCCGCCTGCTGCGCGGGCAGGGGTTGGACACCGCGATCGAGCGCGGACTGGCCGCGTGGGAGGCCGGGCGTGCGCAACTGTCCCGCGCGGTGGAGCTCGGCCGGGCCAGCCCGGCGGGACTGCGGCCGGGCCGGGTGCAGTGGGCCGCGCTCGGACCCGGGCGGGACGGGCTCAGCACCCTGGCCGCCGCCGTGCGCACGGCGCTGGCCTGCCGCCGCGAGGCGGGCACGCCCGCGGGTTTCGCCGCTGCGCTGACCGCGGCGTGCGAGCACGACGGCGACGGGCCCGCGGCAGCCGCGCTGTGCGGGCAGCTGCTCGGCGCGCTGCACGGGCCGACGGCCGTGCCGTGGCCCACCCTCGCCCCGGTGGAGCTCGTGGAGCGGATCGCGACCGACGCGGTCACCGAGTTCGGACCGCACCCGGACGGTTCGGCGGACTGGACCCGCCGCTACGGCACCGCCGCGCCCGCCCCTGCGGAGGACTCCGCACGACCGCGCGGCGACCGGCCGGCGGGAACGAGCGGCGCGGAGCACTGCACCGGGGCGCGCGACCGGTTCCGCGCCGCGGTGGTGGGCTGCGGCGTCGGCGAGGCGCTCGGCCTGCCCGTGGCCTCGGCCACCGCGGAGGACATCCGCGCCCGGCACGGCGAGGACGGCCTGACCGAGTACCTCCCGGCGGGGCACCCGGCCGGTCGCATCGGCAGCGAGACCCAGCTGCTGCTGTTCTCCGTGGAGGGGATGATCCGGGCCGGCGTGGCCCGCCGCCGCGGAGCGGTCACCACGCCGTTCGAGCACGTGCAGCACGCGTACCAGCGCTGGCTGCACACCCAGCACCTCAGCTGGCCGCGGGCGGCCGGGCGCTTCCGCACGACCGCCGCGCAGCCGGACGGCCCGCTGGTGCAGCACCGGGCGCTGTTCCGGACGCGCAACCCGGGGCGGACGATGATGCGGACGCTGATCGCCGTCGCCAAGGGGCAGCGGGAACCGGGCACGCCGGAGGATCCGGTCAACGACTCGCAGGGGCCGAGCGCGGTGGTGCGCGCGGTGCCCGCGGCGCTGTGGTCCGACGATCCGGCGCGCGTGTTCGACACGGCGGTGCGCCTGGCCGCGCTCACGCACGGCCACCCGAGCGCGCACCTGTCCGCGGGCGCGCTCGGGGTGGTCGTGCTCCACCTGCTGGGGGGCGCGGAGCTGCCCGACGCGGTGGCGCGGGCCCGGGAGGAGCTCGCCGGGCACCCGGAGCACGAACCGGTCGCGCGCCGGCTGGACGCGGCGGTGCGCCTGGCCGCCTCCGGTTCGGCGTCCCCGGAGGAGCGCAACCACCACCTCGGCACCGGTTGGCAGGCCGCGGAAGCCCTCGCCCTGGGGGTGCACGCGGCGCTGGCCGCGGTGGAGCGGGAGAGCCCGTTCGAGGCGGGTCTGGCGGTCGCGGTCAACCAGACGGGCAACAGCGCCGCGGTCGGGGCGGTCTGCGGCAGCCTGCTCGGCGCGCTCCTCGGCACCGGCGGGATCGCCGAGCGGTGGACCGACGAGCTGGAGCTGCACGCGGTGCTGGAGGGCCTCGGCGCCGACGCCGCCGCCGAGTTCGGCCCCGCACCACCGGAGTGGGGCGAGCGCTACCCGGCCACCTGAGGTGCCCGGCCACCTGCATCGCGTCCGGAGGAGTCCGGCGATCGTGGCCGCAACGGTTGGACGCGCCTGCGCGAGCCGCTAACGTGCCGCGCATGGCAGAAGAACTTGTGCACCGCGCCGACTCCGGCGGCACCGCGACGATCACGCTGGACTCCCCGCACAACCGCAACGCCCTGTCCGCGCAGCTGCGGCGCGAGCTGCACGGGCACGTGGCGGACGCGTTCGCCGACGAGAGCGTCCGGGTGCTCGTGCTGGACCACACTGGTCCGGTCTTCTGCGCCGGGATGGACCTGAAGGAGTCGCAGTCCGCCTCCGCCGACGACCAGGGCGTCCGGGCGTTTCCGGCGCTGCTGGAGCAGCTGTGGACGAGCCCGAAGCCGGTGATCGCGAAGCTGGCCGGACCGGCCCGCGCGGGCGGTGTGGGACTCGTCGCGGCGGCGGACATCGCCGTGGCCGCCGACGAGGCGACGTTCGCGTTCTCCGAGGTGCGCATCGGGGTGGTGCCGGCGGTCATCTCGATGACCGTGCTGCCCAGGCTCGCGCCGCGGCAGGCGCACGAGCTGTTCCTCACCGGGGAGCGCTTCGACGCGCGCCGGGCGGTGGAGGTCGGCCTGCTCAACAGCGCCGTGCCCGCCGGGGAGCTGGACGCCGAGGTGCGGCGCTACGCCGGGATGCTCGCCCGCGGCGCCCCCGGCGCGCTGGCGGCGGCGAAGCGGCTGCTGCTCGACCCGCCGTCGGCGACGGCGGACCGGGAAGCCTCCTACGAGAAGCTGCTGGCGCTGTCGGCCGAGCACTTCGCCGGTGAGGAGGGCCAGGAGGGGATGCGCGCGTTCGCGGAGAAGCGCGACCCGTCCTGGGTCCCCGGTGACTGAAGCACCCGGTCGCGCCTCATGGCTGCGGGCATCGCGGGAACGCATCACTGGTCTGGTGCAGATCAGTGATGCGTGCTGCACGGTATGCCTGCTGACCCAGCTGCGCTGCGCGCGGCCTCCGAGGAGGCCGAGCGACCCGCAGCCACGCCGGCGCACCGAGCATCGTCCGGGGTCGCGCCGACGCGGCCCTGCGCGCCGCCCTGACCCTGTGAACAGCAGAAACAAGGCGAACAGCAGAAACAACCCGCCGGGCTGCGCCCCGCCTACTCGCTGGCGAGCACGGGCTGGAAGCGGCGCCCGCACATCGAGTTCTCCGCGGCGTCGCGCAGCACGTCGAGGATGCGCTCGTAGGCGCGCGGGTCGTGCTCGGCCAGCGCCTGGTGCCCGGACCAGACGAGCACGTGCTCGCCCTCCGGCAGCCAGGACAGGTCGGTGAGGCAGTCGTAGAGGGCGTCGAGGTTGCGGCCCGCCCACTCGGGGAAGTTCAGCACGGCCGCGATGCCGTCGAGCGTCGTCCGCTTGCTCGTCAAGTCCGCCCCGTCCAGGACGTGGACCTCGGCGCCGCGGCGCTCCGCCTCCTCCACGGCCCGGTGGGCCTCCACGCGGGGCAGCTGCACCTCGCTCACCCCCGTCCTCCCAGCACGCACCCGTGCTCGCTTCAGCACCTTCATCAGCATCCACCGTCGGCGTCGGCACCCGCGCCGCGCGCACCGCGGGCCGCCCCGGCGTGTCCGCGGTGCTCACGAGCGCCGGTGAACTCCGATGGCACTTCGTGCAACGTCCGGTCCGCGCGGACGGATTCCGCCGCGCCGAGCGCGTCGTGCCCGGCCGATCCGTTCCCGCCGCTGACGAACCATCCGACCACGACGAGGAGGATCAGCGCGACCAACGCGAGGGTGATCCGTTTCCGCGGGCTCACGTCGAGGTTCCCCCCGCGTTCCGGCGCGCCGAGCGGCCTCCGGCGCGCAGCCGGGACCACCGGTCTTCGACCAGGTCGGCGACCCGGTCCACCACGCGCGTGGCCGCCCAGCACAGCGGGAGGAGAACGCCCACGACGAGGACGACCTGCACCGGGTAGGGAAGCTGCACGAGCCACAGCTCGATCGCGTCCCACCAGTCGAGGAGCCATGCCATCACGAGCGGACAGCGTACGCCGGTGCCCGGTGATCGCCCCGCCGGGGATTGCGCCGTTCGCGGGAGCGCGTCGTCACTGCTCGGAGCGCTCGCGGATCCACTTGATGATGGCGCCGAAGTCCTGGTCGCCCCCGCCGGTGTCGTTGAACCGCTCGTACAGGTCGAGGGCGAGCTGCCCGATCTCCGCTTCGGTACCGCTCTGCGCGGCGGCGGACTTCGCCAGCTTCAGGTCCTTGGCCATCAGCGAGGCGGCGAATCCCGGTTCGTAGTCGTGCTCGGCGCGGCTGGTGGAGACCATGCCCGGTTCGGGGCAGTTCGTGGTCAGCGCCCAGCACTGGCCGGTGGAGACCGACGCCACGTCGTAGAGCGCCCGCGGCGGCAGGCCGAGCCGCTCGCCCAGCACGAACGCCTCGCTCACGGCGATCATCGACGCGCCGAGGATGAGGTTGTTGCACATCTTCACGACCTGGCCGTTGCCGGACCCGCCGCAGTGGATGAGCTTGCGCGCGATCGGCTGCAGCAGCTGCTCGGCGCGGTGGAAGTCGCTCTCGGAGCCGCCGACCATGAACGTCAGCGTGCCCGCCTCCGCGCCCGCCGTGCCGCCGGACACCGGCGCGTCGAGCGCGCCGAAGCCGGCCTGCTCGGCCCACTCGTGGGTCTGGCGCGCTTCGGCGACGTCGACGGTGGACGAGTCGACGAGCAGCGTGCCCGGCTGCGCCGCGGCGAGGATCTCCGGGTAGCAGGCGTGCACCTGCTTGCCGCCCGGCAGCATGGTGATCACCGCGTCGGCGCCGGTCGCGGCGGCGGTGACCGAGTCGGCCGGGGTGATGCCGTTCGCCCGGGCCGCCTCCAGGACCTGCGGGTCCAGGTCGAAGCCCTGCACCGCGTTGCCGGCCCCGACGAGGTTGGCCGCCATGGGACCGCCCATGTGGCCCAGTCCGATGAAACCGATGACTGCCATAGTCTCCGTCCCCTTTCGAGTGGTGGGTTGCCGCGGACCGGGCGGGCCGGCCGCCGGGAGGCGGCGGAGCCGGGCGTGGGGAGTCCGCGGATTGGCTGGCGTGCGGTCGGGGGAACCCCCGGTGGTTCGGTCTGCGTACGTGGAGGAGGAAGCGGCTGCGCCGCTTGCCCGGCGGACCGTTGCGGCCGAGCGAACATCCGCCAATCCGCGGATTCCCTTACAGTTCGAGCTCCCCGTCCGGGTCGGGCTCGAAGAACGACGCGATCCGGTCCTCGCCGACCTCGGCCAGCGCGGGCGGGTTCCACTTCGGGTCGCGGTCCTTGTCCACGAGGGTCGCGCGCACGCCCTCGACGAACTCGCCGCTGCGCACGGCCGACATCGCCACCCGGTACTCCTGGCGCAGGGCCTCCTCGAGCGAGCCGTACCGCTGGCGCACCGCGCGCAGGGTCACGCTGAGGCTGGTGGGCGACTTCTCGGCGATGGCCGCGGCGGCCTCGGCGGCGCGCTGCTCCGGCCGCGCGCGCAGGCGCTCGAGGATCTCGGGCACGGTCGGTGCCGCGTAGGCCTCGTCGATCCACTCCCGGTCGGCCTCGGCCTGCGCAGCCGGCGGTTGCTCGGCGAACTTGCGCAGCGCCTCATCGGCGGGGGCCTCGGCCAGCGCGTCGGCGAGCTCCGGCAGCGCCGAGCGCGGCACGTGGTGGTCGGCGAAGCCGGCGTGGATCGCGTCCGCACCGCTGAACGGCGCCCCGGTGAGCCCGAAGTGCTCCCCCAGGTGCCCCGGGGTGCGCGAGAGCAGGTAGGTCCCGCCGACGTCGGGGACGAAGCCGATCCCGACTTCCGGCATGCCCACCTTGGAGCGCTCGGTGACCACCCGGTGCGAACCGTGCGCGGTGATGCCGACGCCGCCGCCCATGCAGATGCCGTCCATGAACCCGACGACCGGCTTCGGGTAGTTCCCGATCAGCGCGTTCATCCGGTACTCCTCGGCCCAGAAGGTCGCGGCGGCGCTGTAGTCGCCGTCGCGGGCCGCGTCGTGGATGGCGCGCACGTCGCCCCCGGCGCACAGGCCCTTCTCCCCGGCGCCGTCGATGAGCACCGTGCGGATGTGGTCGGCGGACTGCCACCGGCGCAGGGCGGCGGCGATCTCGCGCACCATGTTCAGCGTGAGCGAGTTGATCGCCTTCGGCCGGTTCAGCGTGATCCGCCCCAGGCCGCCCTGCTCGGAGAGCACGATCTCCTGCTCGCTCATGAGACGTTCTCCAGCAGGTCGCGGGCGATGATGAGTCGCATGATCTCGTTGGTCCCTTCCAGGATCTGGTGCACTCGCAGGTCGCGGACGAGTTTCTCCACGCCGTACTCGGCAAGGTATCCGTATCCACCGTGGATCTGAAGGGCCTCGTTGGCCACGGCGAATCCCGCGTCCGTGGCGAAGCGCTTGGCCATCGCGCACCAGCGGGTCGACCTCGGGTCGCCCGCGTCGAGGGCGCTGGCGGCGCGCCACAGCATCAGCCGCGCCGCTTCGAGGTCGGTGGCCATGTCGGCCAGCTTGAAGCGCAGCGCTTGGAACTCGGCCAGGTGCGAGCCGAAAGCCGTGCGCTGCCCGGCGTATTCGAGGCTGCGGCGCAGCGCGCTGTCCGCGCCGCCGACCGAGCAGGAGGAGATGCCCAGCCTGCCCGCGTCGAGCCCGGCCATGGCGATCTTGAAGCCCTCGCCCTCCGCGCCGAGCAGGCGTTCGGCCGGCACCCGGACGCCGTCGAGGACGACCTGGCACGTCGGCTGGGCGTGCCAGCCCATCTTCGCCTCGTTCGGGCCGAACGACAGCCCGGGCGCGTCGCCGTCGACGAGGAACGCGGAGATCCCGCCCGCGCCCGGGTCGCCGGTGCGGGCCATGACCAGGTACAGCTCGGCGGACCCGCTGCCGGAGATGAACTGCTTGACCCCGGTGAGCACGTACTCGTCGCCCTCGCGCACGGCGCGCGTGCTCAGCGCGGCCGCGTCGGACCCCGCGCCCGGTTCGGTCAGGCAGTAGCTGGCGAGCCGCCGCAGGGAGCACAGCTCGGGCAGCCACTCCTGCCGCTGCTGCGCGGTGCCGAACCGGTCGACCACCCCGGCGACCATGTTGTGGATGGACAGGTACGCGGTGACGCAGGGATCGCCGGTGGCCAGCGCCTCGTAGATGACGACCGAGTCGAAGCGGCTCAGCCCGCTGCCGCCGACGTCCTCGGCCACGCAGATCCCGCCCATCCCGAGCGGGCCGGCCGAGCGCAGCGTGTCCACCGGGAAGGTCGTGTTCTGGTCCCACTCCAGGGCGTGCGGGGCGAGCCGTTCGTCGGCGAACTCCTGCGCCGTGTCGCGCAGGGCGCGCTGGTCCGCCGACAGGTCGAAGCGGGAGGTCGGTTCTGCGGTCGGAGCGGACACGGCTCCTCCTTTCGTGGTCATCTCGCCGGTCTGGTCAGACCTGGCGGGAACCGCGCGGCTCCGGGTGCGGTCCGCATCGGCTCCGGCCGGGCCGGACGGCCCGGCCACCCGCATCCGGCGGATCACCGCCGCGGTGCGGGGTGCTGGAGTTGCCAGCGGCTCTCAGGGGTTCCTCGAGGGTCTGCACCCGAGCGGTGCAGAACCGAACGTCCGCTCCAGCCGGTCATGAGTTCGGAGCGGTCGGGCTGTTCGGGCGAACAAGCCGAAGGCCGAACGCGAGCAGTGCGAACTGCGCGGGTCACCGCTCGGTGCGGAGCTCCCAACCACCCGGCCCGACGCACCACAACGCAACCGGGGCCTGGATTCAGGTGCAGCTCCTGATGCCTCGCAACCGCACCCACCGCGGGTTCTCCCGTGCGGCTCATGCGAGGAAGGCTCGACGTTGTGTAGGTGGCTACCCGATGTCGAGCACCCCGGAGCATGAGCCGTGCGGGAGGTTCTGCTACCGGACCAGCTCCGCAACACGGCCCACCGCCCATCACTACGTCGGTATGGTGAAGCTGGCCCCGTCCTTGACCCCCGACGGCCACCGCTGGGTGACGGTCTTGGTCTGCGTGTAGAAGCGGACGGAGTCGGTACCGTGCTGGTTGAGGTCGCCGAAGCCGGAGCGCTTCCAGCCGCCGAAGCCGTGGTAGGCGATGGGCACCGGGATGGGGACGTTGACGCCGACCATGCCGGTGTCGACGCGGGTGGTGAAGTCGCGTGCGGCATCGCCGTCGCGGGTGAAGATCGCCACGCCGTTGCCGTACTCGTTCTCGCTGGGCAGGCGGGCCGCCTCGGCGTAGTCGCGGGCGCGGACGACCGAGAGCACGGGGCCGAAGATCTCCTCGCGGTAGATCCGCATCTCCGGGGTGACGCGGTCGAACAGGGTCGGGCCGAGGAAGAAGCCGCTCTCGTGGCCGGCCACCGTCTGCCCGCGCCCGTCGACGAGGAGTTCGGCGCCCTCCCGCTCGCCGACGCCGATGAGGTCGGTGACGCGGTCGCGCGCCTGCGGGGTGATCAGCGGGCCGAAGTCGGCGCTCTCGTCGAAGCTGGTGCCGACCCGCAGGTCGCGGACGCGTTCGGCGAGGCGTTCGACGAGGGTGTCGGCGGTGCGCTCCCCGACGGGGACGGCCACGGACACGGCCATGCAGCGCTCCCCCGCGGAGCCGTAGCCGGCGCCGACGAGGGCGTCGACGGCCTGGTCCATGTCGGCGTCGGGCATGACGACGAGGTGGTTCTTCGCCCCGCCGAAGCACTGGGCGCGCTTGCCGTGGGCGGCGGCGGTCGCGTAGACGTGCTGGGCGATCGGCGTGGATCCGACGAAGCCGACGGCTTCGACGGTGTCGTCGGTGAGCAGCGCGTCGACGGCGGTGGCGTCGCCGTGCACGACGTTGCACACCCCCGGTGGCAGGCCGGCTTCGACGAGGAGCTCGGCCAGCCGCAGCGGCACGGAGGGGTCGCGCTCGGAGGGCTTGAGGACGAAGGAGTTGCCGCAGGCGATGGCGGGCCCCATCTTCCACAACGGGATCATCGCGGGGAAGTTGAACGGGGTGATGCCGGCGACGACGCCGAGCGGCTGCCGCATCGAGTAGACGTCGATGCCGGTGCCGACGCCGTCGCTGTACTCGCCCTTGAGCAGGTGCGGGATGCCGGTGGCGAACTCGACGACCTCGAGGCCGCGCTGGATGTCGCCGTGGGCGTCGGGGACGGTCTTGCCGTGCTCGGAGGAGAGCAGCCGGGCCAGTTCGTCCTTCTCCTCCTCGACGAGCCGGAGGAAGCGCATCAGCACGCGGGCGCGCTGCTGCGGGTTGTACTTCGCCCACTCCTGCTGCGCCGCGGCCGCGTCGCGCACGGCGGAGCGCACCTCGTCCGCCGTCGCGAACGGGACGCGGGCCTGCACGGCTCCGGTGTTCGGGTCGAACACCTCGCCCGCGGATCCGGACCGCCCCGCGACCCGCTTGCCGCCGATGAAGTGCTCCAGTTCACGGCTCATGCGCCACCACCGATCCCACGCGATTACTCAAACTTCAAACCATCGGTCTTCCAATATTTCTGGCGGGAGGCGCGAACGCAAGAGCGCGCACCGAACTCGCCCGGAACGAGCAGCACCCGGTCGGGCCACCCCGCCTCGTGCGTGCGCACTCGTCCGCACGCACGCCCGCGCTGATCGCCCGCAGCACGCTTACCCTGCCCGCATGGCACGCGATCCGCAGGACATCCGGGCGATGGCCGACATCATCACGCCGTTCGCCATCCGCACGATCGCGACGCTCGGTGTCCCGGACGTCGTGCGGGACGGCCCGGTGCCGCTGGAGTCGATCGCGCGGCAGTGCCGCGCGCTGCCCGACCCGCTGGGGCGCGTGCTCCGCTACCTCGTGCACCACGGGATGTTCACCGAACCGGAGCCGGACGTCTTCGGCCCGAACGAGACCTCGCACGCGCTGCGCAGCGACCGGCCGGGCAGCCAGCGCGCGTGGCTGGACATGGACGGCGCCGTGGGACGCGCGGACCTCGCCTTCGTCGAGCTGCTCACCCACGTGCGCGGGCAGGAAACGGCCTACACGGCGGTGTTCGGGCGCGGGTTCTGGCAGGAGCTCGCCGACGACGAGCAGCTGTCGGACTCCTTCGACGCCCTCATGGAGAGCAAGACGCACGGGCTGGCGCCGCTGGTGGCGCAGGCCCGCTCGTGGGACGCGTTCAGCAGCATCGCCGACATCGGCGGCGGCAAGGGCCTGCTGCTGGCCGAGATCCTCGCCGAGCACCCGGACGTGTCCGGGGTCCTGGTGGAGCTGCCCGGACCGAGCGGCAACGCGGCGGACTACCTGCGGCAGCGCGACGTGGCCGGGCGGGTGGAGATCGTCACCGCCGACTTCCTCGAACCGCTGCCCCGCACGGCGCACGCCCTGCTGCTGTGCGACGTGCTGGGCGACTGGGACGACGCGGAGGCGACCCGGCTCCTGCGCAACTGCGCCGCGGCCGCCGAGGAGGGCGGCCGCGTGTTCGTCGTGGAGGTGCTGCCCGAGCACGACATCGCCGAGCACCCGAGCGCGGCCGACGCGACCACGATGGACGTGTTCACCGAGCTCGACCTGCGCATGATGGTCTACGTGGGCGGGCGGATGCGGGACCTCGCGGCCGTGCGCGGCCTCGCCGACGCCGCGGGGCTCGACCTGGTCGGGGTCACCACGCTGGACAACGGCTACGCGCTCATCGAGTGCCTGCCGCGCGAGCAGCCCGACTGAGGCAGGTGGCTCCTGGCGGGCACCGATGATCGCGGGGCGCGCGGCTGACCCGCGCAGCACCACTCTCCTGTTAAGCTTTGCCGAAATGACTGAGGGTCGCTGGAGATTCAACGAGGAGCGCCGGGAAAAGCTCCAGAGCGACGGCTCCGCAACCGAAAGCGCTGCAGACTTCAGCAAAGGCCTGGCCGCACAGCTGAAGAATCCACTGGCCAAGCTGGGGGACGCGATCGAGAGCACCTGGACGGCGTTCCTGCTGGCTCCCGGCGCATGCGTCATCGCCGTCGTTGCCGCCACCGTCGAGACCGCTGGGGTTCAGGTCAGCTGATGAGCACAGGACCGTTTCCCCACCTCAGTTTCATGCTGGTATCCCCTCCGCTCGAGCGGAAGATCAAGAGCTCCTGCACAGCGGGTGCGGTTCCGTCCTTGGCCACAGCTCCGATCATCGGCCTCATCGTCCTCTTCCTGGACGGCGACCTGCTGTTCGGAAAGCTGCTGCAGGGGTTGTGCGCTCTCTTTCTGCTGGCATCCGGGAACTACCGAGTCGCCCGCAAACTGCTGCCTCCGCGGCCCGCGATGCTTCAGCAGTACGGTCTGTCAGGGCAGGTCGTCGGCCCGCCACCGCATCCGGCGGACCGCACCGGTGAGCGGTGAACCAGCGAGCTCCTGACGAGGTGGCATCCGAGAACACAGGGGTTGCAACACTGGACACCCCGGACGCCCCGCAGTTGGGCCGCGCGCTCGAGAGTTCGCCGCGGCTCTGCGCGCGTCGACCGGCGGTTCCGCGGGCACCGGCGGTCGCGATGTCGATCGGTGACCAGCCCCGCACCGCCCCCGAGACGTGAAGAGGCGGGCGGGAATCCGACGCCAGGATTCCCGCCCGCCTGCGCACCACCGCTGTCGACACCCCGCCACAGGGTTACTTTGCTGGTGCGTTCACTCCGGTGCGTTCCCACGGCGCACCGGACCCCCTCCCCCGACCGAGCCGGGTACGGCCGGAGGCGGGATTCGCGCACCGGTCCACCTCGGCGCCCCGCAGCGTCCTGGCGGACCGGTGCCGAAAACCGGGATCAGAACTGGGCCGACTCGGTGGACTCGGCCAGCGCCGTGGTGGACGCGTCCGGGCTCACGGCGGTGCTGATCAGGTCGAAGTAGCCGGTGCCGGCCTCCCGCTGGTGCCGGGTCGCGGTGTAGCCCTCGGCCTCGGCCGCGAACTCCCGCTGCTGCAGGTCGACGTAGGAGACCATGCCGTCGTTGGCGTAGCCCTTGGCCAGGTCGAACATGCTGTAGTTCAGCGCGTGGAAGCCCGCCAGCGTGATGAACTGGAACTTGTAGCCCATCTGGCCGAGCTCGTTCTGGAACTTCGCGATGGTCGCGTCGTCCAGGTTGCGCTTCCAGTTGAACGACGGCGAGCAGTTGTAGGCCAGCATCTGGTCCGGGTACTGCTGCTTGACCGCCTCGGCGAACCGGCGCGCCTCGTCGAGGTCCGGTGTGGAGGTCTCCATCCAGATCAGGTCGGCGTGCGGCGCGAAGGCCAGCGCCCGGGTGATGCACGGCTCGATGCCGTTGCGCACCTTGTAGAAGCCCTCCGAGGTGCGCTCACCGGTCAGGTACTGGGTGTCGCGCTCGTCGACGTCGTTGGTGAGCAGCGTGGCGGCCTGGGCGTCGGTCCGGGCGATGACCAGGCTGGGCACGTCGGCGACGTCGGCGGCCAGCCGGGCCGCGTTCAGCGTCTTGACGTGCTGGCTGGTGGGGATGAGCACCTTGCCGCCGAGGTGGCCGCACTTCTTCTCGGAGGCCAGCTGGTCCTCCCAGTGCACACCGGCCGCGCCCGCGGAGATCATGCCCTTCATCAGCTCGTAGGCGTTGAGCACGCCGCCGAAGCCGGCCTCGGCGTCGGCCACGATCGGCGCCATCCAGTCGACCTGCTCGCCGTTGTCGCTGGTGTCCGGGTCCAGCGCCTCGGAGTAGTTGACCTGGTCCTGGCGCAGCAGGGCGTTGTTGATGCGCCGCACGACCTGCGGGACCGAGTTCGCCGGGTACAGGCTCTGGTCCGGGTAGGTCTCGCCGGCGAGGTTCGCGTCCGCGGCGACCTGCCAGCCGGACAGGTAGATGGCCTTCAGGCCCGCGCGGACCTGCTGCACCGCCTGGTTGCCGGTCAGCGCGCCGAGAGCGTTGATGTAGTCGTGCTCGTGGAGCTGCTTCCACAGGCGCTCGGCGCCGTGACGAGCGAGGGTGTGCTCCTCGGTCACCGAACCGCGCAGCCGGACGACGTCCTCCGCGGAGTAGGTGCGCTCGATCCCCTCCCAGCGGGGGTCGGTGTCCCACTCGTGCTGGAGCTGCTCGGCCGCACGCTTGGCCTGGGCGCGGATCCCTTCCTCGTTCATCCGTTTCACCTTCCGGATCGGTCGCTGCCTGGTGACACCCAGTCTTGGTGCTCGCGAGCGAAAAGACGAGGAGATTTCCCTAGAAAATTTGGCTGATTTTCTGCTAGGGTCAACGCCATGTCGGCATTCGCCTCGGAAGAACACGGGAATTTTTCAACCGAGCACGACCTCCTGGTGTTCGGTCAGCGGTTGCGGCACTTGCGCCGAGCGGCCGGGCTCACCCTGTCCGACCTCGGCGACAAGGTGGGGCGGGCGCCCTCGCAGCTGTCCCTGCTCGAGAACGGCCACCGCGAACCCAAGCTGTCGCTGCTGCGCGCGCTGGCCGACGCGCTCGGCACCACCACCGACGAACTGCTGTCCAACAAGGCCCCCAACCGCCGGGCCGAGCTGGAGATCGCGGTGGAGAAGGCCCAGCAGGACCCGCTGTACCAGCAGCTGAGCGTGCCGCCGCTGAAGGTGAGCAAACGCGTGCCCACCGAAGCGCTCGAACACGTGCTCGCGCTGTACGAGGAGCTCAAGCGGCGGGAGACCAAGCAGGTCGCCACCCCGGAGGAGGCCCGCAAGGCCAACGCCGAGCTGCGCGCCATGATGCGCGAGCACGGCAACTACTTCGCCGGGATCGAGAAGCAGGCCGCGGAACTGCTCGACGGCGTCGGCTACCACGGCGGCGCGCTGTCCGAGGGGCTCATCCAGTCCATCGCCGCGAACACCGGCTACGGGCTGCGGTTCGTCACCGACCTCCCCCGATCGGTGCGCTCGGTCACCGACCTCAAGCACAACCGCATCTTCCTGCGCCGCGAATCCCTGGGCATGCACAGCCCCCGCACGATCCTGCTGCAGACGCTCGGCCACCTCACGCTCGGCCACAAGCAACCGCGCGACTTCGCCGACTTCCTGCGCCAGCGCGTCGAGGCCAACTACTTCGCCGCAGCCGTGCTCGTGCCGGAGCAGACCGCCGTGCCCTTCCTGCGCCAGGCCAAGGCCGACCGCGACCTCGCCGTCGAGGACCTGCGCGACGTGTTCTCCGTGTCCTACGAGATGGCCGCGCACCGGTTCACCAACCTCGCCACCCAGTACCTGGACCTGCGCTGCCACTTCGTCCGCAACGACGAGACCGGCATCATCTACAAGGCCTACGAGAACGACGGCCTGGTCTTCCCCTCCGACCCCACCGGCGCGATCGAGGGCCAGCGCATGTGCCGCCACTGGGCCGGCCGGCAGGTGTTCAACGCGCCCGACCGGTACTCGACGTACTACCAGTACACCGACAAACCGGGCGCGACGCACTGGTGCGTCGCGCACGTCGACCCCAGCCGGGGGCGGGACTTCGCGATCACCCTCGGCGTGCCGTACGCGGAGTCGCGCTGGTTCCGCGGCCGGGACACCACCAACCACGAGAAGTCCGGCTGCCCCAACGGCGAGTGCTGCCAGCGCCCGCCGGCGGAACTCGCCAACCGGTGGGAGGGCATGGTCTGGCCCTCGGCGCGGGCGCACTCGCACGTGCTCACCGCACTGCCCTCGGACACCTTCCCCGGCGTGGACGAGGCCGACGTCTACGCCTTCGTCGAGTCGCACCAGTACTGAGGCGTCCGAACGAGTTGAGCGGGCCGGCTTCCCCGGCCCGTCAGCCACCACCCGACTCGGCGTGCGCGGTGAGCTTGCCCAGCACCGCGGCGATGTGTTCCAGGCCGATCTGGTTCTGCGCGGCCGCGCAGACCATCTCCTCGGCCACCTCGACGTCCTCGCTCTTGAGCGGGTCGATGAGGGGATGGCCGTTGAGCTCGAGGAAGACCAGCGAGCAGTTCCACGCGGCGCGTTTGTTCCCGTCCACCAGGGCGTAATTGCAGGCCAGCGAGTGCAGCAACGCTGCAGCTTTGACGTGCACACCGGTGTAGGCATCGGCGCCGAACAGCGACGCCTGCGGCCGCGCTACCGCACTCTCCAAGAGCCCGTAGTCGCGGACCTGCGGTGGCGCACCCAACACAACTCGGGTGACCTCGAGGACGTCGGCGACGTCGAGATGCTCTGTCATCCCTGATCCAGGATCACCGCTGGGCCAGGCGCTCGTTCAGGTCGGACGAGATGCGGCCGACACGCGCGGCGGAGGCGGCGACCTTGCGGCGGTGCAGCTCGGCGAGCACGGCTTCGTTGGCCATCGCCTTCACACTCTTGCCCTCCGCTGCGGCGGCGCAGCGCAGCTGCTCCATCTGATCGTCATCGAAGGTCACGTTAATCGCTGGCATGCATCCAGCCTATCTGCAAGGTACCACATTCGGTACCTGTCGTGCGCTGCAAAAACGATTCGACGCAGCCGGCGACGGCCTACTTCTTGCCCTTCTTGTCCTTCTCCTCCTTGCCGCCGTCACCGCCGTCGGTGGACAGCGCGGCCACGAACGCCTCCTGCGGCACCTCGACGCGGCCGATGTTCTTCATCTTCTTCTTGCCTTCCTTCTGCTTCTCCAGCAGCTTGCGCTTCCGGCTGATGTCGCCGCCGTAGCACTTGGAAAGCACGTCCTTGCGCAGCGCGCGGATCGTTTCGCGCGCGATGATGCGCGAGCCCACGGCCGCCTGGATCGGCACCTCGAACTGCTGCCGCGGGATGAGCTCCCGCAGCTTGTTCGTCATCTTCGTGCCGTAGGAGTAGGCGAAGTCCTTGTGCACGATCGCGCTGAACGCGTCGACCATCTCGCCCTGCAGCAGGATGTCCACCTTCACCAGGTCCGCGGCCTGCATCCCCGCCTCCTCGTAGTCCATCGAGGCGTAGCCGCGGGTGCGCGACTTGAGCTGGTCGAAGAAGTCGAACACGATCTCGCCCAGCGGCATCGTGTAGCGCAGCTCCACCCGGGTCTCGGACAGGTAGTCCATCCCGTTCATCGTGCCGCGCCGCCCCTGGCACAGCTCCATCACCGCACCGACGTACTCCGAGGGCACGATGATCGTGCACTTGGCGATCGGTTCGCGCACCTCCTGCGGCTTGCCGCCCGGCCAGTCCGAGGGGTTGGTGACCTCGGCCTCGGCGCCGTCCTCGCAGGTCACCTCGTAGACCACGTTCGGCGCGGTGGAGATCAGGTTGAGGTTGAACTCCCGCTCCAGGCGCGCCCGCGTGATCTCCAGGTGCAGCAGGCCGAGGAACCCGCAGCGGAAGCCGAAGCCCAGCGCGCCCGAGGTCTCCGGCTCGTACGTCAGGGCCGCGTCGTTGAGCAGCAGCTTGTCCAGCGCCTCGCGCAGCAGCGGGTAGTCCGAACCGTCGATCGGGTACAGCCCCGAGTAGACCATCGGCTGCGGTTCGCGGTAACCGGGCAGCGGTTCCGCGGCCCCGTCCTTCACCGCGGTGACGGTGTCGCCGACCTTGGACTGGCGGACGTCCTTCACCCCGGTGATCAGGTAGCCGACCTCGCCGACCCCGAGGCCCTCGCTGGCCTTCGGGTCCGGCGAGATGATGCCGACCTCCAGCAGCTCGTGGTTCGCGCCGGTGTACATCATGCGGATGCGCTGCCGCGGCGTGATCTTGCCGTCGACGACGCGGATGTAGGTCACCACGCCGCGGTAGGTGTCGTAGACCGAGTCGAAGATCATCGCCCGCGGCGGCGCGTCGACCTCGCCCTCCGGCGCCGGCATCCGGCCGACCACCGCGTCGAGCACCGAGTCCACGCCGTCGCCGGTCTTGGCCGACACGTGCAGCACATCCCCCGGGTCGCAGCCGATGATGTGCGCGAGCTCGTTGGCGTACTTCTCCGGTTCGGCGGCCGGCAGGTCGATCTTGTTCAGCACCGGCACGATCTCGAGGTCGTGCTCCATCGCGAGGTACAGGTTCGCCAGCGTCTGCGCCTCGATGCCCTGGGAGGCGTCCACCAGCAGGATCGCGCCCTCGCAGGCGGCCAACGAGCGGCTGACCTCGTAGCTGAAGTCCACGTGCCCCGGGGTGTCGATCAGGTGCAGCACGTGGTCGCGGCCCTCCACGCTCCACGGCAGGCGCACGTTCTGCGCCTTGATGGTGATGCCGCGCTCCCGCTCGAGGTCCATCCGGTCCAGGTACTGGTCCCGGTAGGCGCGCTCCTCCAGCACTCCGGTCAGCTGCAGCATCCGGTCGGCCAGCGTGGACTTGCCGTGGTCGATGTGCGCGATGATGCAGAAGTTCCGGATGCGCTCCGGACTCGTGAACGTCGTGTCTGCGAAGCTGCTCACTCGTGGTTCCTCGCGTGTCGATACCGGGTTGGCCCCATCGTCCCATGCCGGGGGCCGCCTCCGGAGCCCAACTCCGGAAAGCGCGCGAGCTCCCCGGCCCTGCACAGCGACAGTGTTGCTGAGCAGGGAAGACGAGCTCGCAGGGCGCTGCGCGCGGCCAGGGTCACCACCGGGCCGCGGCACCACCGCTCGGAGGCGAGCGCGCCGGGCCCGCCGGAGCCGCGATCCGGCAATCGGATTCCGCGGCGGACGCTGGCGCCAACCGCGCGCGCTCAGTCTCCGCTCGGCGGGTTCCGCACGTCCACGCGCAGCGGGTGGTCGGCGGGGATCTCGACGAGCACGATCGGCAGCCCGTCCGGATCGGCGATCCACGCCTCGTCCAGGCCCCAGGGCTTGCGCTCGGCCTCGGACAGCACGGTCACCTGCGGACGCAACCTGCTCATCTCGGCTTCGAGGTCGCGCACCTGCAGCCACAGCGACTGGTCCCCGCTCGGCGGCTGCTCCCCCCGACCGGAGACCTCCAGGTAGCCCTGCCCGAGGAAGAACACCGTGCCGCCCGGGAACTCGCGGGCGATCGCGAGCCCGAGCACGTCGCGGTAGAAGCGGACGGAGCGCTCCGGGTCGAGCGGTCGGAGGAGCATCCGGCTGCTGAGAATCTCCATGCCGCGTTTCTACCGCGCAGCCCGCCGCTATGCGACGCCGAGCAGCACCACGCCGACCAGCACGACCGCTGCGCCGGTCAACCGCCGGGCCGGCCGGGGCTCGCCGAGCACGCGCCAGGCCAGCAGCCCGGCGATGACGATGCTGAGCTCGCGTCCCGGTGCCACCAGGCTCACCGGTGCCAGCCGCATCGCGAACAGGGCCAGCACGTAGGCCAGCGGCGAGAGCACCGCCACCGCGAGCACCTCGCGCCGGTGCTCGCGCCAGATGGCGCGCACCCGCGCCCGCTGCGTCCCCGCGTACGGACCGAGCAGCGCGGCGCGCACCACCGAGGAGGACCAGTCGAACAGCAGCGGCGACAGCGCCAGACCGGTCACCGCGTGCGCGTCCCACACCGTGTAGGAAGCGATCAGGGCCCCGGTGAGCAGGCCGAACGCCACACCGCCGACGCGGGCTCCCGACCGCGCGGCCCCGCCGGCGAAGCCGATGACGAACACGCCCGCCACGACGAGCAGCCCGCCGAGAACGCCCTGCGCACCGGGTCGCTTCCCGAGCAGCAGCACGGCGGCGAGCACCGCCAGCAGCGGTCCGGTGCCGCGCGCCAGCGGGTAGACCACGGACATGTCGGCCACCCCGTAGCCGTGCTGCAGCAGCAGGTAGTAGCCGAGGTGGAGCACCGCGCTGACGCCGACGCCGAGCGCCCACGCCTCTCCGGCGGGTGCGCCTTCCCGCCACAGCACGAGCAGGCCGAGCGGCAGGTACAGCACCGCGGAACAGGCGGCGGCGAGCCAGACGAACGCCGCGCCGCCGCCGGCGCGCTTGGCGAAGAGGTTCCACCCCGCGTGCGCGAAGGCAGCGGCGAGCAGCAGCAGGCTGGCGGCAAGACCCACGGGCGGGCACCCTCCGACACCTCGTCGACGGATGCCTCCAGGCTTTTGTCCCTTCAGCTGTGCGACCGTCGTACGGCGGTCGTCGGTACCGCTCGGACCGGTCCCCGGCGCTGGCACCCGCGGCCGGGCGGAACCCTAGGCACACCCGGGGGCGCACGGTACCGCGCCGCCATCGCGAGAACCAGGGCATCACCCGCACGCCGCGCACCCGCCCGCCGATCTCGCAGGTCAGCCTTGGTATCGTGATTGCTCGCGCCGTGCGGCGTTCCGCAGGGGAGGAAAACCGCTCCGCGCACCGCCGACCGCGGTGTCGGCGAGCGCGCCGGGGCGGTGCCGTACACAGCGCGGCGCGAGCAGTCGAGCGACGAGGAAGGCGTACCAGTGGCCAACATCAAGTCCCAGGTCAAGCGGATTCGCACCAACGAGCAGAACCGCCGCCGCAACCAGGCAGTGAAGTCCTACGTGAAGACGGCCATCCGCAAGTTCCGGGAGGCCGCTGCCGCCGGCGACAAGAACCGCGCCATCGAGCTGCAGCGCGCCGCCGGGAGTGCGCTGGACCGCGCTGTCACCAAGGGCGTCCTGCACAAGAACCAGGCCTCCAACAAGAAGTCCTCGATGGCCCGGCAGATCAACAAGCTCTGACTTCCGGCCCTCCGGGACCGCCGAGGCCGCCCCTCGCCGCGCACCGCGCGGTGGCGGGCGGCCTTTCGCGTGTCGCGCCGCCCTCCCGCGCTGCGCGGGCGCCGCTCAGCGCCGTCCGTGCAGGGCGACGACGTCGAGCACGGCCCGCTCCAGGGCGTAGTTCGCGTCCGCGGCGCTGCCCTTGACGTCGGCGTTGAGCGCCGCGACCACGCCGAGCGCGTCGGTGATCCCGGTGCTGTTCCACCCGCGCGACTGCGCCAGGGCCTTCTTCACCTTCCACGGCGGCATGCCCAGCTCGCTGGCCAGCCGGAACGGGTCGCCGCCCTTGCCGGCGGAGGCGACCTTGCCGATCGTGCGCACCGCGTCGGCGAGCGCGTCGGCGATGAGCACGTGCGGCACGCCGAGCTGCAGCGCCCACCGCAGCGCCTCGACCGCGCCGCCGCGGTCCCCGGTGACGGCCTTCTCCGCCACGGCGAACCCGGTCACCTCGGCGCGCCCCTGGTGGTAGCGGCGCACGGCCTCGGCGTCGACCGTGCCGCCGGTGTCCGACACGAGCTGGGTGGCGGCGTTGGACAGCTCGCGCAGGTCGGATCCGACGGCCTCGATGAGCGCGCGGACCCCGTCGGCGTCGATCTTGCCGCCGCTGCGGCGGACCTCCTCGCGGACGAACGCCTCGCGGTCGGCGGGTTTGGTGATGCGGGGGCACTCGGTGACCGCCGCGCCGAGCTTCTTCAGCTGGTTGGGCAGGTCCTTGGCGTGCTTGGCGCGGCCACCGCCGCTGTGCACGATCACCAGCACCACGCCGTCGGCGGGTTCGCGGGCGTGGGTCAGCAGCGCTTCGGCGATCTCCTTGCCGGCGTCCTGGCAGTCCTCGACGGCGAGGATGCGCCCGTCGGCGAACAGCGACGGGCTGAGCATCTCGTCGAGCTCGCTGGCGGTGAGTTCGGTCACCTTCGCCCGGCGCAGCTCCGCCTCCGGGTCGGCCGCGCGCGCCGCGGCGACCGCCGCGCGCACCGCTCGCTCAACCAGGAGTTCCTCCTCGCCCACCACGAGGTGCAGCGGGGCGGCGACCGTGTTCGGCGAGGTCATACCGCACATCTTCGCACGACCCCGGTGATCTTCCGCACCGTGGACAGCTGTGGCGAGATGCCGGGACGGTCCATTAGCGTGTCCGCCACAACCGGATAGCTAGCTCATCCAGAGGGGCAGAGGGACCGGCCCGACGAAGCCCCGGCAACCGGTGTCGGCATTCCTGTGACGCGGGGCCGCCGACGACAAAGGTGCCAACTCCGACCCGCCCGCGGGAGAGATGAGGAAAGGACCTCGCCATGACCGCTGCCGCCCAGGCACAGACCCCGTCGCGTTCCGCCCTCGACCTCGGACAGGCCGCTGAGCTCGTGTCCAAGGAGGAGGGGCACCGCCAGCCGCTGGCGCCGGAGTTCGTCAGCCTCGAGGACTTCTCCCCGCTCGAAGTCGCCTACGACTTCGGCCGCATCACGCGCGAGGAGATCGAAGCCGGACCGCGCTCGATCTGGCGCTACAAGAAACTCCTTCCGGTCCCGTCCACCGTGGATCAGATCGCGAACACGGAACCCGGCTGTACGAGGCTGCTTCGCGCCGACAACCTGGCGAAGGCCCTGGGCGTGAAGCAGATCTGGATCAAGGACGACACCGGCAACCCGACGCACTCGTTCAAGGACCGCGTGGTCGCGGTCGCGCTGGCCGCCGCCCGCGAGTTCGGGTTCAACGTGCTCGCCTGCCCCTCCACCGGCAACCTCGCGAACGCGGTCGCCGCGGCGGCCTCCCGCGCGGGCTGGGACTCGGTCGTGCTCGTCCCGAAGACCTTGGAACAGGCCAAGATCATGATGAGCGCGGTCTACGACGGCTCGCTGCTGGCCGTGGACGGCAACTACGACGACGTGAACCGCTTGGCGACCGAGCTGGCCGGGGAGCACGAGGACTGGGCGTTCGTCAACGTCAACGTGCGGCCGTACTACTCGGAGGGCTCGAAGACCCTGGCCTTCGAGGTCGCCGAGCAGCTGGGCTGGCGGCTGCCGGAGCAGATCGTCGTGCCGATCGCCTCCGGGTCGCAGCTGACGAAGGTGTACAAGGGCTTCAACGAGCTCGGCGAGGTGGGCCTGGTCGAGCCGAGCCCGGTGCGCATCTTCGGTGCGCAGGCCGCGGGCTGCTCGCCCGTGTCCACCGCGTTCAAGGAGGGCACCGACGTGGTGCAGCCGCAGCGGCCGGAGACGATCGCCCGGTCGCTGGCCATCGGCGCGCCGGCCGACGGCCCGTACGTGCTGGACACGGTGCACAAGACCGGCGGGGCGATCGAGGACGTCACAGACGAGGAGGTCGTCGAGGGCATCCGCCTGCTCGCGCGGACCGAGGGCATCTTCGCCGAGACCGCGGGCGGTGTGACCGTCGCCAACGCCAAGAAGATGTTCGACAGCGGCCAGCTCGACCCGGATCAGGAGACGGTGCTGCTCATCACCGGTGACGGGCTGAAGACCATGGACGCGGTCACCGAGCACGTGGGGCCGAAGGCGACGGTGGCGCCGAACACCGAGGCGGTGGACCAGGCCCTCGGCCTGTGACGCCCGGGTGACCAGCACCGGCTGACTTCCCGGGGGCGGGGATCCGCGGATCGGCCCCGCCCCCGCTCGCGTGCGCGGGGGCGCCGGTCATGGGACCGGCAGCAGCGCGTCCCCGCGCGCCGCGGCGCGCGGGCCGTGCCGGCCGGGCAGCACGGCGACGTCGCCGCTCTCGTCGGTGCGCAGCACCTCCGGCACGCGCGCGAGCATGCCCAGCAGGCGTCCGTGCGGATGCCCGTAGTCGTTGTCCGCGCCGACGCTGATGACCGCCACCCGCGGGTCGACCGCTGCGACGAACCGCGGCAGGGTGGTCCGCGAGCCGTGGTGCGGCACCTTGAGCACGTCGGCCCGCAAGTCCGCGCCCGACCACAGCAGCTGCTGCTGACCGCGGATCTCCACGTCCCCCGTCAGCAGCACGCTGCCCGCCGGGGTGCGTGCGCGGAGCACCACGGAGGCGTCGTTGGCCGCTTCCTCATCGGAGGTCCGCGCGAGCGAGCCGGCCGGCCCGAGCACGTCGAGGGCCGCCCCCGGCCACCGCAGCGAGCGCCCCGCCTCCGCGCCGAGCACGGGTGCGCCGTGCCGCCGCGCGTGCCCGCGCACTTCCCGCATCGCCCAGGCCGGTTCGCGCACGGGGCCGACGGCGACGCCACCGACGGGGAATTCCGCCAGCACCCCGCCGACGCCGCCCACGTGGTCGGCGTGCAGGTGGCTGAGCACGAGCAGCGGCACGCGCTCCACCCCGAGACGCCGCAGGCAACCGGTCACCGCGCCCGCGTCCGGCCCCGCGTCCACGAGCACCGCCTCCCCGGGGCGTCCGGTGGCCAGCACGACCGCATCCCCCTGGCCCACGTCGCACACGACGGCGCTCCACCCGCCGACCGGCCACGGCGACACCGCGGCCCGCACCGGGACGAGGCAGGCTGCGAGCACCGCGGCCGCGAGGGCGATCCGCCGGAACCGGCGGAAACGCAGCGCGAGCAGCGCCACCAGCGCGGCACCGGCGAGCAGGACCCCGCCGAACACCCCGTCCGGCCAGGGCAGCAGCGCCCCCGGGACTCCTGCCGCGTGCCCGGCCACCCCGATGATCCACTCGAGGGCCGGAGCGGCGAGTCGCACGCACAGCTCAGCTCCTGGCCGCACGGCCGGTGCGGTGACCGTGGCGAGCACGCCGAGCACGGTGGCCGGGGCCACCGCGGGGCCGGCCAGCAGGTTGGCGAGCACCCCGACGAGGCTGATCCCGCCGGAGACGGCGGCGATGAGCGGAGCCGTGGCCAGCTGGGCCGCCGCCGGGACGGTGATCGCCTCGGCCAGGCCCACCGGAACACCGCGGTCGTGCAGCCGGGCCGACCAGGCCGGTGCGAGCACCACCAGCGCGGCCGTGGCCGCCACCGACAGGGCGAACCCGACCTCGCCGGCCAGGCGCGGAACGAGCAGCAGCAGCCCCAGCACGCTCGCCGCGAGCACCGGCAGGGTGGAGCGCTCCCGCCCGAGCGCCAGCGCGAGCAGCGTGATCGCCCCCATCGCGGCGGCCCGCAGCACGCTCGGTTCGGGCCCGCACAGCACCACGAACCCGCACAGCGCCAGCGCGGCGACGCCCGCGCACACCACAGGTCCGCACCCGACCAGGCGTGCCAGCAGCAGCACCGCGCCGCAGACGATGGCGACGTTCGAACCGGACACGGCGACGAGGTGGGTCAGGCCCGCGGTCTCGAAGTCCTGTTCCACCTCCTCGGGCAGCCCTCCGACGTCACCGATCACCAGCCCCGGCAGCAACCCCGCCGCTGCCGGCCCGAGCACCTCCTCCGAGGTGTCACGCAGGCCCTGCCGCAGGTGTTCGGCCACCCGCTGCACCGCGGGAACCGGGCCGGTGCCCCGTGGTGCGGAGTGCGTGCTCACCGCGGCCGCGGTGAGCTCCCCGGGGCGCGGCGGGAGGAGCTCACCGCGCAGCACGGCCCGCTGGCCCGCCACGAGGTGGTTCCACTCCGCGGTGGGCACGAGCAGCACGACCCGGCCCCGCACCTCCCGCACCCGCCCGTCCACTGCGGCCGCCCGCAGCCGGGCCGGCGCCAGGGCGCGCTCCCCTCGGCGGTGGTTGCCGTAGGAGTCGCCGCGCAGCGCACGGGGCGCGTCGGTGAGGGTGACGTGCAGCTCCGCGGTCGTGCCGAGCTCGGCCCGCAGCGGGTGGTGCTCGACCGCGCTGGCGCGCACGCCGATCGACGCTCCCGCCGCCACCACCAGCAGCGCGGCGGCGAGCACCGCCCTGGCGCCCGGGTGGGCGCGCCGCCTCCACGCGAGGGCGAGCACGGCCACCGCGCAGGCGGTCACCACCGCCGCCGCCACCCAGCCGCCGTGCAACCCGAGCAGGGTCACCGCCCACACGCCGCACGCCGCGGGCACGAGACGCAGGTCGAGGACCTCCCCGATCCCCGCGGCTCGGCCGATCCCCACCGGCCGGCCGTTCCCCGCGGTCCGGTCGGGGTCCGCGGTCCGGTCGGGGTCCGGCACGGCACCTGCCGCGGTCGCGGCCTCCGGGGCGCTCACACCTCGGCCATCTCCCGCAGCCGCTGCACGGTCTTCTCCCCGATGCCGTCGATGTCCTGCAACTGCTCGACGGAGCTGAACTCGCCGTGCTCGCTCCGCCAGCGCACGATCTGCTGCGCGGTCACCTCCCCCACGCCGGGCAGCTGCTGCAGTTCCTCCTCGTCCGCGCTGTTCAGGTTCACCACCGGGCCCTCCTCCGCGGCGGACCCGCCCGGTGGCGGCTCCGGTTCGGGGATGCCGACGTGGAGCTGCTCGCCGTCGTCGAGCTGGCGGGCGAGGTTGAGCGCGGTGACGTCGGTGTCCGGCAGCGGGCCACCCGCCGCGGCCAACGCGGCGGCGACCCGGTCGCCGGGGGCGATGGTGACCAGGCCGGGGTCGTGCACGCGTCCGACGACGCTGACGACGAGCTCCTCCGGCGTCGGCTCGGTGGAAGCGGGAGCGCTCGTCGCCGGGGGAGCGGTGGGGCGGAGGACGCGGCGCGCTGCTCCCCCGCGGCCTGCTGCCGCCACAGCGCGCTCGCGGCCACGACGAGGCTGACGAGCGTGAGCGCCGCGAGCACGAGCACGCCGCCGCTCCCGGGGTCGAAACGCGCCGCGAGCAGTGTTTCCGGCACCCACCGGCGCAGCCGCTCGTGCCACCGCCCGCGCGGCGCGGAACCCCCTGCCCCGCTCGCGCTCATCCCGGGGACGGCAGGCGCGCCCGCCTCCACCGTCCGTCCACTCCCGGCAGAACTGCTCGCGGGGAACGGGTCACCACCGGAGTCCGGCGGGGGCAGCGCTTCGGAGGTGGCCTCCAGCACCGGGTCCGGCGCGTCCGGCGAGGACCCACCTGCCGGAGCGATCGCGTCCGCGGTGCGAGGAGCCGCGGGTCCCGTTGCGGACCGCGCGGCGGAGCCGCCCTGCGCGCCGCGGCCGCGCAGCGCCAGCAACCGCTCCTGCGGGACCGGTTCGGCGCGGCGCGCTCGGAACAGCCGGAAGTCGTCCATGCGGCGAAAATAGAGCGCTGCTGCGGAGTTCCGCCGCCCTGGCAGCAGAATCTGTGGAGAACTCGATCCCCTGTGGACAGCTCACCACGAATGCTCGCCCGCTCGGGCGATGTGGTTCACCCGCCCCAGTGCCCACCTTCCGCGGGAGCGAAGTCCTCCGCGAGTTCGGCCTCCTGGCACCGCACGACGACGCCCAACGCGCCCGGGCCGATGTGCGCGCCGATCACAGCTCCCACCTCGGTGACCGCGCAGTCGACCACCGCCGGGAGCGCCTCCCGCAAGCGCTCCGCCAGCCCCGCGGCCCGCTCCGGTGCCGCCAAGTGGTGCACCGCCACCCGCACGGGCGCGTCGCCGCCGCGCGCGGCCTGCTCGGCGCGCTCCACGAGCCGGGTCACCGCCCGCGACATCGTGCGCACCTTCTCCAGCGGGGCGATCCGGCCGGCCTCGACGTGCAGCACGGGCTTGATGGACAGCGCCGTGCCGAACACCGCGGCGGCGGTGCCGATGCGCCCGCCGCGCCGCAGGTGCTCCAACGTGGGCACGGTGAACAGCGTCGTGGTCCGCGCGACCGCCAGCGAGGCGGACCGCTCCACCTCGTCCGCGGGCGCGCCGCGCGCCGCCGCCTCGGCGGCCGCCAGCGCGGGAAACCCCACCCCCATCCCCGCCGAAGCCGAGTCGACCACGCGCACGCGATCCGCGCCGACGCGCTCGGCGGCCACGCGCGCAGCGTCCCACGTGCCGGAGAGGTGGCGGGACAGGTGCACCGCCACGACCGCGTCCGCTCCGCCCTCCAGCGCCGCCGCGTAGGCCGCCGCCAGCTCGTCCGGGGTGGCCCCGGAGGTGGTCACCCGCTGGTGCCTGCCCATGGCGCGGGCCAGGTCCGCCGGCACCACCTCCGACTCGGCGATCGGATCGGCACCGGCGATGGACACGTGCAGCGGAACCACGCCGATGCCGAAGCGGGAGGCGGGCTCCGCGGGGAGATACGCCGTCGAATCGGTGACCACCGCGACCGTCACGCGTTCACCCTACGCCGAACGGTGCAGCGCACGTCACCCGTCGGGGTGGTCACTGGGGCAGCGCGCCCGTGTTGTACGCGGCCAGCCGCCACCGCCGCTCCTGGCGGCCGATCCGCACGAGCACGGCCCAGTGGCAGTTGGCGATGCCGCCGAGCCCGGGCCACAGGTGCACGGGCAGCTCCAGCAGCTGCGACGTCAGCGCGCCGATCACCCCGCCGTGCGCGCACAGCAGCGCCGTGCCCGAGTGCGCCCGGTCCAGCTCCTGCACCACCCGAGCCGCCCGTTCGGCGACGTGCACCCGCGCCTCCCCGCCGGGCGGCGCCCACCGCGGATCGGTGCGCCAGGTCAGCATCGCTCCTGGCCAGTGGTGCTCCACCTCGGCACCGCTGAGGCCCTGCCACTGCCCGATGTCGGTCTCGCGGAGGCGCTGGTCGATGCTCGCCTCGACCCCGGAGACCTCGGTCAGCGCGGCAGCGGTGACCCGCGCCCTGCGCAGGTCGGAGCTGACGACGACGTCCGGGCAGTACTCGGCGACCACGGTGGCCGCGCGCTTGGCCTGCTCGAGCCCGGTTTCGGTGAGCTCGCTGTCCAGATGTCCCTGAAGCCGGCCGGCACGGTTGTAGTCGGTCTCACCGTGCCGCCACAGCACGAGGCGTTCCAGGCTCACGCGTCGGCGTCCCCGGTCTCGCCGTTCTCCACCGTGGCGACGACTCCTTCGAGCTCCACCCGCGGGCAGTCCTTCCACAGGCGTTCCAGCTCGTAGAAGGCGCGCTCCTCGCTGTGCTGGATGTGCACCACGACGTCGTTGAAGTCGAGCAGGACCCAGCGGCCCTCCCGCTCGCCCTCGCGCCGCACCGGCTTGGTGCCCGCGGCGCGCATCTTCTCCTCGACCGCGTCGACGATCGCGCCGACCTGCCGCTCGTTGGACGCGGAGGCGATGAGGAAGCAGTCGGTGATGATCAGCTGCTCGGACACGTCCAACACGACGACGTCGATGGCCTTCTTGTCCGCGGCGGCCTGCGCGGCCACCCTGGCCAGCTCGCGGGACTGTTCGGTCGCTGCCACGTGACTCCTCTCGACGGGGTACCCAGTCCACCAGGGTAGCCCGTTCCGGCACCTCGGCGGGGCGGCGTCCGGTGCGGCGCGCTCCTCCGGCGGGGCCGCACGCGCCCGCACGCCGGGCGGGTGCTCCGCGCTCGACCCGCGGGCGCGACGCGTGCACCCGCCCCCGGACGCGTGCGGTGCGCGCGACTGCCGTGCAACCGCCGCGGCACCGCCGAGGTGCCGAGCTGGCGCGCAGCAGCGCACCTCGCCTAAGGTGCACGTCCGTGCGCACCGGAGAGCCACTGCCGATGGAGCGGGCCCGGCCGGCCGACGCCCCGCGGCTGCACCGCCTGCGCCGGGACGTCGAGGACTGGCTGGCCGAACGCGGCATCGCCCAGTGGGCGCCCGGCGAGATCAGCGAGCGGACCATCGCCGAGCAGATCGAGCGCGGCCTGTGGCACGTGCTCCGCGAGGACGGGTCCGGAGAAGACGATCGGGGCGTCACCGCCGCGCTGCGGCTGCTGTGGTCCGACCCCGAGTTCTGGGGAGCGGACCGGGCTCCCCGCCGCGTACGTGCACGGGCTCATGGTCGACCGCAGCGCGGCCGGCCGCGGCCTGGGCGAAGCCCTGCTGCGCTGGGCCGCCGAGCAGGGCCGGGCCGCGGGGGTCGGACTGCTGCGGCTCGACTGCGTGGAATCGAACACCGCGCTGCTCGCCTACTACCGGCGGCTGGGATTCACCGAGGTCGGACGCCGGGAGTTCGAGCGGTTCCACAGCGTCACCCTGCTGCAGCAGCGGCTCGGCTGAGGCCCGCCGGCGCGCACCTCCCGCGAGCCGGGAGCCCCGGGCACTGCTGCCCGCGCGGGACCTCCGCGGCTATGGTCGCCCCGAGGGGCGCCCGACCGGAGCCCCGCGATGCTCCGATCAATGCGAGGTGAGCGATGGCAGAGGGTTTCCACCCCGCCCTCCCCGGAGCCGGCCAGGGCGCCACGGGACCCGACCGCACCCGGGTGCACCGCGTGCGCAGCACCGAACTGTCCGCCGACACGGCGCAGTCGACCGGGATGAACCGCATCGAGGCGATCAGCGGCAAAACGGTGGGCTCCGAGCACCTCTGGACGGGGCAAACGCACGTGGCACCGGCCACCGCGTCGTCGAACCACCACCACGGCGAGTCGGAGACCTCGATCTACGTGGTGGCCGGGCACCCGCGCTTCGTCTACCACGACGGTGACGGGGAGGTCTCGCTGGACACCGAACCCGGCGACTACATCTACGTGCCGCCGTTCGTCCCGCACCGCGAGGAGAACCCCGATCCGGACGACGAGGCCGTGGTCGTCATCTCGCGGACGACGCAGGAGGCGATCGTGGTGAACCTGCCCGCGCTGCACCCGCTCGACGAGGGGTGAGGGGAACGCCCGGCGAGATCAACCGCGACCACGGCGGCCGCGGTCCGCACTTCGACGCTCCCGCGGGACACCACCTCGAGGTCCGCGCGCACCGCTACCACTGAAGTCTGCTGAGCAGCGCGGCGCGTCGCGGAACGGACCCGCACCTCCGGCGAACTCCGCCAGCGTGCGCCCGTCGAGCAGGCCGATCCCGGACTCGCGGGGCGCGGTGCGAGGATGCGGCCATGAGCGAGCACTCGGACTCGTCGTCCATACCGCTGGCGGTCCGCCTCGGCCGCGAAGAGCTGCTGATCCGCAAGCGCTACGAGACGCTCAGCATCGTCAACGACGTCCTCATCGCGCTGTGGTTCCTCATCGGCAGCGTGCTGTTCTTCTGGGACTCCACGAACACAGCGGGGACCTGGCTGTTCGTACTCGGCAGCGCGGAACTCGGCATCCGCCCGCTCATCCGGTTGCGACGGCACGTGCACCTGAAGAGGATCCACGAAACCCCGCACCCGACCGCCGAATCCGACCAGGACTTCTGACGTCCAACCGCACGTCCACCGCCCCGCTGCGGGCGCAGTGGTCGAGCGCTGCGGGCCCCGTTCGGCAGAACCACCGGCTCGTGCGGTACCACCGAAAGGTAGCGCAAATGCGAACTTCGGGGCATTGATCGTGCCGCGTCCCGCTCTACCATCGGCGCGATGGGATCACGGGACGGCCGCGGGGCGAAGCCGGTGCGACGACCGGGGTATGACGCGTTCATCTCCTACAGCCACGCGGTCGACGGCAAACTCGCCCCCGCTCTGCAACGCGAGGTGGAGCGGTTCGCCACGCCTTGGCACCGGGCGCGTTCCCTGCGGGTTTTCCGCGATGACGCCAACCTGACCGCGAGCCCGGAACTCTGGTCCTCGATCGAGCGCGCCCTGCACTCCTCCCGGTGGTTCGTGCTCATGGCTTCCCCGCAGGCGGCACGATCGCCGTGGGTGGACGCGGAAGTCGCCTGGTGGCTGGCGAACCGCTCCGCGCAGCGGTTGCTGATCGTGCTCACCGACGGCGAGTTCGCCTGGGACGAACGCGCCGGCGGCGTCGACTGGTCGACCACCACCGCGTTGCCTCCCGCGCTGCACGGGGCGTTGCGCGAGGAGCCGCGGTGGGTGGACCTGCGGTGGTTGCGCTCGGCCGACCAGGCCGACCGGGGAAACCCCAGGATGCGGGACAACGTCGCGGACATCGCCGCCGCGATCCGCGAGATGCCGAAGGATTCCCTGGTCGGCGCGCACATCCGGCACCAGCGCCGAACCGTGCGGCTGGCGACCGCGGCCGTGAGCACGCTGTCGTTGTTGCTGGTGGCGACGTTGATCGCCTCGGTGGTGGCGGTCGTGCAGCGCAACATCGCCGTCGAGGAGGCCGAGACCGCCCGTGCGCGCCAGCTGGCGGGACTCGCCGTGGCGAACCTGGACAGCGACCTCGAAGCGGCGCAGTTGCTGGCCGCCGAGGCGTACCGCACCCGGGCGGACGCGCAGACGCGTTCGGCGCTGTTCCGGTCCGCGGCGGCGAATCCGGAGCTGACCCGGTTCCTGCCCGCCGGGGCCGAGGTCACCACGGCCACCGGGGCGACCGACGCCGGGGTCGTCGTGGCGGGCACCGCCGACGGACGCGTGCTGCGCTGGGACCTCACCCGCGGAAGCCGCGCCACCGGCCGGATCGGCAACGCGCCCATCACGGACCTCGCCACGGACTCCACCGGCGAGGCGGTCCTGGCCACCGACGGCTCCGCGGTGCGGACGTGGAATGCGTCGATGGACCGGGACCGGACCGTCCACTCCGGACCATCAGCGGCCGTGACCGTCACGCCCTCGGGACGCCACCTCGCCGTGCTCACGCGCGCCCCGAACGGGCAGGAGGCGGAGTTGATCGCCTACGCCACCTCCTCCCGCCGAGCCGGTTCCGCCTCGGCGCGAGCGGCGGTGCCGGCGACCTTCTCCGAACTCGACGCGCCGGAGGACGACGCGCTCGTCCTGAGCACGAAGTCAGGACAGTGGCAGCGGCGCACGCTCCCGGAACTCGGCGAGGAGGCGACCTCGCGGCAGCCGCTCACTCCCGCGAGCGCGGGGACCACCGGATCTTCGGCCGACGGCACGTACTTCGGCGTGGACATCTACGGGCGCGCCTCGATCTGGGACAGGGAGGATTCCCCGGAGAACCCGCCCTGGAAGCACCCCGATCTGACGACCACCACCGGCACCACGCGAGGGGACAGAGCGGACGACTTCACGATCAGCCACGACGGCAGCCGCACCGCGACGGCGGTCGGCGGGGCGGTCTACGTCTCCTCCACCGCACCGGACGAGCAGAAGTTCGTCCCGGAAGCGCTGACCGGCACGGACACCACCACGCGCGGAACCCTCTCGTTCGTCGGCGAGCACCGGCTGGTCTCGGCCTCCGGCAGCACGCTCGCCGTCCGGAACCTCAACGCACCCGGCCGGATCGGTTCGGACGCCGGGATTCAACTGGACCACGGAGTATCCGCCAACTCCCCGCGCCTGGCCGCAGCCCCCGGCGAGGACGTCGCCGCGTACAGCAGCAGCGACGAGGTGATCACCTACCGCACCCGCGGCGCGCCCGAAACCCGGAAGCTGTTCGACGAGAACGACCTGGCCGGCAGCGACATAATGCTGCCGGTGTGGAGCCCCGACGGCCGACGTCTGGCGCTGCTCGGAGCGGACCACGCAGCACTGGTCGTGCATCCCGACGCGCCGGAAAGCACCGGCCGGAACTGGAGTCCGGTGCGCCCCGCACCGGGCAGCACCCCCGTCGCCGCGCGGATCTCCGCGGACGGCGGCACGATCGCCGCGCTGGGCTCCAGGGGCGACGGGGTGGTGCGCAGCTTCCCGGAGGGGGAGGTCCAACGGACCTTCCCCGGCAACGTTCCGCCCTACGCGTCCCCGAAAATCCTCTCCCCGGAAGAAGCCGCGATCAGCCACGACCTCGCGCGCGCTGCGGTCGCCGAGGAGTCCAACGCCGCAGTCATCGACCTGCGCACGGGGCAGCGGCGGCAACTGCCCGGCGGCCCGGCCGAGGCCGTGACCTTCACCGCGGACCGGCTGCTCGTCCTCCGCGGCGACGGGGCGGTGGAGGTCTGGAACAACGCGGGGACGCAACGCCTCCAGTCGATCCCGGGGACGGAGGGGGACTTCCTGCCCGTCCTCGCGGCCCAGCCGAACGGCAACCTGATCGCGCGGTTGCGCACGGACAACACCATCGTCCTCACCCAGCTCGACTCCGGTGCGCCGCTGGGCTCGTTCACCATGTGGCGCCCCGCTGACACGAACTCCGCCATGACCTTCACCGCGGACGGCGACCACCTCCTGGTGGCCACCCCGAACGCCCGCCTGACCCGGTGGCAGATGACCGAGGGGTCCTGGCTCCGCGAGGTGTGCGCTCGTGCCGGGCGAGACCTGACCGCGGCCGAATGGCACAACTACGTCGGCACGGAACCACCGGAGGACCTCCGGTGCGCGCGCTGACCCCGAACTGCCGACGACGCCTCGGCGGGAACTCCGCGGAAGGATCCGCGACCCGCAGTCCGGGAAACTGCTCGGGACCGACGTGCGCGGGGATCCGCGCCGCCTGTTCTGCCCGCCCGCGTTCTGCCCGCGCGCGTTGCGGCACAAGCACCGGCAAGAGGGTTGCCACGGCGCCGCCCGTCGCTGATGATCTCGCGGTGACCGGTGGTGCCGGCCGACTTCGGCATCGTGGACCTCGACTCGTGGAAGAGGGGGCTGCGGGCGAGACATGACCACGTCCGATCCGCACGTCGCGCCGACGCTGCGCCCGGAAGACCACCCGGGTCTGTTCCAAGCCGCTGACCAGGCGTCGCAGACGGGGCAACGCCGCTACCTCCGCGCCGTCCGCACCCGGTTGATCCTCTCGGTCCTGGCGGCGGCGTCAGCGGCGTTCACCATCGAGGCCGATGCGGTGGACTGGGCCGCGGTGGCCACCGCGTTGTGCTTCATCGGCACCCTCGGCGTCGAGGTGCTCGTGCTGCGCGGTCGACCGAGCCAGACCTGGTACCAAGGACGTGCGCTTGCGGAGTCGACGAAATCGCTGACCTGGCGCTACGCCGTCGGCGGCGAGCCGTTCCCGCCGGAGCTCCCCCCGGCCGAGGCCGATCAGCGGTTCACCCGGCGCTTGGAGGCCCTGCGAGGTGATCTGGCCGCCGTGCGGCTGCTGCCCACCCGAGCCCCGGCCATCAGCGATGCGATGCGCGCCCTGCGCAGATCCCCCTTGCCCGACCGGCGAGACGCGTACCTGATCAGTCGGATCGACGACCAGCGGACCTGGTACGCGGGCAAAGCGCTCTTCCACGAAAAACGCGCGAGCAGGTACCAAACGCTCACGATCGCCTGCGAGATCACCGGCATCGCGGGCGCGCTGGCCCGCGCGTTCGGAGTGGTCCCCTTCGACCTCGCCGGCATCGTGGCCGCCGTGGTCGCCGCACTCGCCGCCTGGTCCACCACCCGCCAGCACACCACCACCGCAGAAGCCTACGTCGTCGCCAACCACGAACTCGGGCTGATCCGCGAACGCCTGAACCACCACACCACCGACGACACCTGGGCCGAGGCCGTCACCGACGCGGAAGCCGCCATCAGCCGCGAGCACAGCACTTGGCGCTCTTCCCACAGCGAATAGGCGCCGCGTGCGGCTGCAGCCCACGGGGCGCCCCGCCCGGACGGTGGACGGTGCGCGGATACCGGTGCGGGCTCCGGGCGCGCTCCGGTCCACGGTGGACCGCCCGGCGCCGCCGAGCGCCGGAAATGCGCTGAACAGCAGCTCCGCACGATCCGTTTTCGCTCGGATGCGGTAGTGACAGGACCATCTCCGCGGAAGGATGGTGGACGGGAACGCGCTGCGGCGGTGAACAGGTGAAGCGCACGTGAACTCGACCCGGTGTTGCCGAAGCCGTCCCCGCACGCCCCGTGAACACCGAGGGGAGGCCGCATTCCGGCGTCCCCGAGCGCAGAGTGGGAGTTGCTTGGTGATCAATTCGATGCCGTTCGGCGGGGACGGGGAGCCCGACCGGGGTGGTACCGGGGAACCGGGCGCCCCGACCGGGCGCTACGTGGTGGTGCTCAGCGACGACGTGCAAGGGGACTGGTCGGCGACGAACGACGTGTTCCGCTCGGTGGCCGGGGCGTCCAACATCGCGAGCACGAACGACTTCCCGGACGGCGCGCTGGACGTCGAACAAGCGGCCTCGGCGGACGCGGCGGTGTTCGCCGAACTCGGCGTCGGCGTGATCGCGGCGGATCCCGAGCGGATGGGATCGATCATCGCGGCCGCTGGCGAGGACTCCCGGGTGCTCGCGGTCGAGCCGGAACAGACCATGCACGCGCTGGCGCAGCCGCGGTCGCTGCCGGCGGAGTACCTGCAGGGGTTCCGGGACGCCGCGGTGAACCTGTACGAGCACGTCAACGGAGGAGCGCCACAAACTCCGGCGCCGGGGGCAGCGGCCGGGCCAGGGGCGGAATTCGCGGACACGCCGGAATTCACGTGGGGACTGCAGGCCACCGAGGTCGCCCGCTCCCAGCAGAGCGGATCGGGCGTGCCGATCACCGTTCTGGACACGGGTTTCGACCTCGAGCACCCGGACTTCAAGAACCGCTCGGTCACCGCGCGATCGTTCGTGTCCGGTCAGCAGCCCCAGGACGGCCACGGCCACGGCACGCACTGCACGGGCACGGCAGCCGGGCCCGAGCAGCCGCCGAACCCGCCCGGCAGCCGCCGGTACGGGGCCGCCCACGCGGCCGACATCCAGATCGGCAAGGTGCTGAGCGACGAGGGCAGCGGCACCGACAGCAACATCCTCGCCGGCATCAACTGGGCGATCGCCACCGGCAGTCGGGTGATCTCGATGTCCCTCGGCGCGAACATCCGCGAGGTGTCGCAGCGCTACGAGCAGGTCGGGCGTCGCGCACTCGAGCGGGGCTCGCTGATCGTGGCCGCGGCCGGGAACAACGCCGACCGGGCCCAGAACGACGTCGGCTTCGTCGGCGTGCCGGCCAACAGCCGCTCGGTCATGGCGGTCGGTGCGGTGGACGACCAGCTGCGCATCGCGAACTTCTCCGCCCGCACCTATCCGGTGCAGGGCGGGCAGGTCGATATCGCGGCGCCCGGTGTTGCGGTGTACTCGTCCTGGATCATGGACCAGCGCTACAACACGATCAGCGGCACGAGCATGGCCACGCCCCACGTGGCCGGCATCGCGGCCATGTGGTCGCAGCACAGCGGTGCGACCGGGACTTCGCTCTGGGCCCTGCTGATGCGCACCGCTCGGCGGCTCGAGCTGCCCTCGCTCGACGCGGGCGCGGGTCTGGTGCAGGCACCGCGGTGACCGACCGGTTGCCAGGGGGTCCCGATGCCGGACAGGGTGACCGTGATCGTCGACGAGGACCAGGGGGTCGGGATCGACGAGCTCGCCGACCGGTTGCGCAGCGCGGGCATGCAGGTCGAGCAGGTGCTCGGTGAAATCGGGATGATCACTGGCTCCGTCCCGCGGGAGCATCGCGAGGGGGTGCGGACCACGCCCGGCGTGGCCGGCGTCGAGGACGAGACGACGTTCCACGCCCCTCCGCCGGACGACGACACCCGGTGATCTCCACGGATCACCGCGTTGCGGTTCGGTCTCGAAGAGACCCTCCCGCGGGACCGACCGGTCCGCGAACCGCCAGACTGCTCGGATGGAGCTGGATCAGCGACTCGTGGACGCGGCGGTCGACCAGGCGGAGCGCCGCGGTCGCGCGGCGGCCGCGGCCGTGTACCTGCGCGGCGGTCGAATCCTCACCAGCGTGTGCCTCGTACAACCTGAATGCCGCGGCCACGTTGTGCGCGGAAACCGGGGCGATCTGCCAGGCCTACACGCTCGGCGTCCCGGTCACCGCTTCGGTGTTCGTCAGCAAGTGGGAAGGCGCCAGCAGTTTCTCGGTCCTCGCGCCCTGCGGGATGTGCCGAGAACGCCTCGCGCTGTGGGGACCGGACGTTCAGGTGGGCGTGGCGGATCCGGAATCCGCGTCCGGCTGGAGCGCGCGGACCCTCCGGGAGCTCAACCCGTTCTACTGGGGCGAGCACTTCGCCGACGGCGACGCCTGGCCGTCCTCCACCGCGCACGCGTCCTGAGCGCCGGGGATCCCGCGGCACGGGAGATCCGGCCGCGGCGACAACTGCCCCGGCACCACCGCATGCTCGTCGGACATACTTCGTCCCGTTCTACTCGCCCGTCAGGAAATTCTCCGCTTCGGTCGCGAGGAAGTCCCCGGCCATGCTCCCGACAGCTCCGCCGACCACGGTGCCGACGCCCGGGCAGATCGCGGAGCCGACCGCAGCACCGGCCGCTGCTCCACCGAGGCTGGCCCCGGCATCCACCGCGGCCTCCCCGGCCGTGTCGGTCCCGGTCCCGCAATCAATCGCTTCCGAGGTCAGCGTCATCGCTGTCCCCGCACGAGGCACTCCGCGCAGAACAGAGCTCGCCCCTTTGGCGACTTTCGAACCGCCTTTCACGTACTTGCTCGCGCCCGCAGCGGCGATATCACTTCCCCGACCCAGCTTCTCGGCGAGCCGCCCCGTCCTCTCTCCTCGCGCATCCGCGACTTTTCTCTGGGCACGGTCTGCACGGCCGCGACCTTGGCCTCGGCGGCGTCACTGCTGTGGTCCGCAGCCTTGGCCATCCTGTCCATCTCCTCGGGCCGGCCGTCCAAGGCATCAGCCCTCTCGAAGAGCGCGGAGGCGCTGTCGCTGGTGGTCTTGATCGCGGTCAACCCGCCGGTCACCGCTCGCATCACGTGGGTCTTGACGGTGTTGACGGTCTCGTTGGGATCCTTCAACTGGCCTTCGGGCTTGCGGTGCGCTTCCTCCTGCTTGCTCCGCGCGTCCGCGACCGTGTCGCCGGCGGCCTCGAACGCCTTCTGCTTCTCCTCAGCGAGTTGTTCGGCGCTTCTCCGCCTGATCGCGCTGGGCGGCGATGAACAGCGGCACCAGTCCGGCGAGGACGAGCACGAGGGCCAGGGGAAGGAGCCACCAGGCAACATCGGGTGTCTGTGGGGTGCGCCACTGGATCGCGCACAGCGGGAGGAGCGCCAAGCCCAACGCGGTGTTCAGCGCCAGGACCGCCTTGGCGCACCGCGCTGCCGAAGCCCAGGTGGCGGTGCGTTTGACCATGCCGGGTGGACGATCGCGTGGTAGTTCGCTTTCCGGAGTGGTGCGTGCGATGCCGAAGGCGGTGCCGGCGAACAGCATCGTGGTCGCGAGGTAGAGGAATACCGGGAGGAAGACGGAACCGACGGTCTTGGCCGTCCACGCATCGACCCCGCTCGGTCCGATGTGCTGGGGAACCTGTTCAGGCAGGTCGGGGTACACCGTCGCTGCCCACGCGGTCATGGTGACCAGGAGCGCGAGGCTCGGCATCAACCACAGCCGTGGAAACCCTGGCCGGGTATCGGTGGACATCGCGCCTCCCGCTGGACGTCTGCCGCGGCATATGCACCCTATCCGGCAGCATCCGCACAGACGGCCCTCACCGGACGCGCATGCGAGCGAGCAGGGGTTCCCGGCCGGACCTGTCCTCGGTCAAGACCGTGCAGCTGGCGCTCGGGCACTCCTCCCCCATGACCACGCTCGAGACCTGCACCCACGAGTGGCCCGAGACGATCGAGCGCACCCGACCGTTGGTCGATGAGTCACCGGAGCCGATGTAGCGGCTCATCTCGCACGCGAGGTGCTCCCCGCGCTGGAGCCGTCGCTCACTCAGCGCCCGGCCCCCACTCCGGCGCAGGTGAGAGGCCGTCCCCGCGGTAGAGCCCGCGCTTGCCGATGTACTGCACGATCCCGTCCGGGACGAGGTACCAGACCGGCAGGCCCGCGCGCACGCGATCGCGGCAGCCGGTGGAGGAGATCGCCATGGCGGGTATCTCGACGAGCGAGACCGACCCCTCCGGCAGGTGCGCCCCGTTGAGCGAGTAGCCGGGCCGCGTCACGCCGATGAAGTGCGCCAGTTCGAAGGCTTCCTCGGCGCGGTGCCAGGACAGGATCTGCTCCAGCGCGTCCGCACCTGTGATGAAGTACAGGTCCGCGTCCGTGTACTGGTGGTGCAGGTCCTTGAGCGTGTCGACGGTGTAGGTCGGGCCGGGCCGGTCGATGTCCACCCTGCTGGTGAGGAACCGCGGGTTGGAGGCGGTGGCGATGACCGTCATCAGATAGCGGTCCTCGGCCGCGGACACGCGCTCGTGGCTCTTCTGCCAGGGCTGGCCCGTGGGGACGAACACGACCTGTTCCATCCCGAACTGGGCCTGCACTTCGCTGGCCGCGACAAGGTGACCGTGGTGGATGGGGTCGAAGGTTCCGCCCATGACACCGATGCGACGCCGCTGCGACATGGGCTCCAAGCTTAGGAAGCCGCATCAGCGGAGATCGCGCGGGGGTGCCCGCCGCGTGCTGCGGCGCACGGTCACCGCCGAGCGCGGCGCAGTCCGCGCGGCGCGGGACGCGCGCCCCGGTTGCTCCGCCCTGCCGGGGCGCGGCCGGAGCGGTGCCCCGCGCACCGGAGGTCCGGGCACGCGGGAAGTCCCGGCACGCAGGAATCCGGGCACGCGGAGCACCGCACGCCTCCGAGATGCTTCCCCTCACCCCGGAGCCGTGGCGCTTCGGCCACCACCGAGTCTGAACCGCCGGTTCCAAGATCGCCCGCCGACGCGGAACACGCGCCGAGTCAAGCCCGACACGACCCGCGTTGTGGACAACTTGTCACCCGGTGGCGTGGGGACGGGTTCCAATTTTCATGAAAATTGCGCCAACTGGAACGATTCCAGATGAGGGGGAAGGTTCCGTCGGCCCGCTCGCCGGCAGGCCGGCCCACTGCGGTCAGTTGGCCGGGCGCACGTGCCCGTCGCCGTGCACGAGCCACTTCGTCGAGGTCAGCTCCGGCAGCGCCATCGGCCCGCGCGCGTGCAGCTTCTGCGTGGAGATGCCGATCTCCGCGCCCATGCCGAACTGGCCGCCGTCGGTGAACCCGGTCGAGGCGTTCACGACCACCGCTGCCGCGTCGACCCGCGCGGTGAACGCGTTCGCCGCGCGCAGGTTCTCGGTCAGGATCGCCTCCGTGTGCCCCGTGCCGTGCGCGCGGATGTGCTCCACCGCGCCCTGCAGGGAGTCGACCACGCCCGCGGTGATGTCCATCGACAGGTACTCGGTGTTCCAGTCCTCGTCGGTGGCCGGCACCACCGTCGGCCCGCCGTGGGCGGCGACGCGCTCGTCGGCGTGCACCGTCACCCCCGCCTGCCCCAGCTCGGACAGCGCGCGGGGGAGGAACTCCTCGGCGATGTCGGCGTGCACCAGCAGCGTCTCGGCCGCGTTGCACACGCTGGTGCGCCGCGTCTTCGCGTTGAGCAGCACGCGCAGCGCGGTGTCCACGTCGGCGGCGGAGTCCACGTAGACGTGCACGTTGCCCACGCCGGTCTCGATGGTGGGCACGGTCGCCTGCTGCACCACGGTGGAGATCAGCCCCGCCCCGCCGCGCGGGATGACCACGTCGACCAGGCCGCGCGCGGTGATCAACGCGTGCACCGAGGCGCGGTCGTGGCACGGCAGCAGCTGCACCGCGTCCTCCGGCAACCCGTGCTGCCGCAGCACCTCGCCGAGCACCGACACGAGCACCCGGTTGGACTCCTCCGCCGAGGACGACCCCCGCAGCAGCACGGCGTTGCCCGACTTGAGCGTGAGCCCAGCGGCGTCGACGGTGACGTTCGGCCGCCCCTCGTAGACCATGCCGACGACGCCGAGAGGCACGCGCACCTGCTGCAGCCGCAGGCCGTTCGCCAGCGTGCCGCCCTGCACCACCTCTCCCACCGGGTCCGGCAGGTCCGCGACGGTGCGCAGGCCGGCGGACATGTCCCGGATCCGCTCCGGGGTCAGGCGCAGCCGGTCCACGATGCTGTCCGGCGTGCCGGCGGCGCGGGCCGCGGCGACGTCCTTGTCGTTGGCGGCGCGGATCTCCGCTTCGCTGTCGATGAGCGCCTCGGCCATCGCCTGCAGCAACGCGTCCTTCGCGTCGCGCGTGGCCGCGGCCAGCTCGACCGACGCGGTCCGGGCGCGCTGGGCGGCGGATCGGACCTGCTCCTGCAGCTGGCCCCCGTCGGCCGCCTCCTGGCTGTCTGCGGAATTCGTCGCGGTGGTCACGGTCCCAGCCTAGAGACCGCGCGGGCGCGCGCGCCGCCCGGGTGCGCCCGCGCGTGCCCGCGCGGGCGCGCGGCGTGGCCGCCACCGCGCACGGGTTGACCAGCCCCGGCCGGCCCGGCTGGCCGAGCCCGACACACCGCGCGTCGTGCGGGCCCACCGCGCCCGGGCCCGCCGGAGCGGTGCGGTAGGAATCGAGGTATGGACGAACACGTCGTGCGCGAGATGGCGGAGGACCGGCTGCGCGCCCTCGCCGGGGAGGACGCGTCGCTGCGCGAGGACCAGTGGGAGGCGATCCGCGCGCTGGTGCTGCACCGCCGTCGCGCCCTGGTGGTGCAGCGCACCGGCTGGGGCAAGTCGGCCGTGTACTTCGTGGCGACGGCGCTGCTGCGCGAGCTCGGCGAGGGGCCCACGCTGATCGTCTCGCCACTGCTGGCGCTGATGCGCAACCAGGTCGCCGCCGCTGCCGCCGCCGACGTGCACGCGGCGACGATCAACTCGGCCAACGCCGAGGACTGGGCCGGCATCGAGGAGCAGGTCGCCACCGGTGAGGTGGACGTGCTGCTGATCAGCCCGGAACGGCTCAACAGCCCCGAGTTCCGGGAGAACGTGCTGCCCTCGCTGGGTTCCGAGCTCGGCCTGCTCGTCGTCGACGAAGCGCACTGCGTGTCCGACTGGGGCCACGACTTCCGCCCGGACTACCGGCGCCTGCGCGGCCTGCTCGGCGAGCTCGCGCCCGACGTGCCGGTGCTGGCGACCACGGCCACGGCCAACGACCGCGTCGTCGAGGACGTCACCGAGCAGCTCGGCGTCGGCGCGGGCGAGCACGACGCGGGCGAGGCGGAGACCGGCGCGCTGGTGCTGCGCGGCAGCCTCGACCGGGAGAGCCTGCACCTGTCGGTGGTGCGGCTGCCGGACACGCAGACGCGGCTGGCCTGGCTCGGCGACCGGGTGTCGCGGTTCACCGGGTCCGGCATCGTCTACGCGCTGACGGTGGCCACGGCCGAGGAGGTGGCCGCCCACCTGCGCGAACAGGGCCACGAGGTGGTGTCCTACTCCGGCCGCGACGACGCCGAACAGCGCCAGCGCGTCGAGGACGACCTGCTGAACAACCGGGTCAAGGCGGTGGTGGCGACCTCCGCGCTGGGCATGGGCTTCGACAAGCCCGACCTGGGCTTCGTGGTGCACTTCGGCGCGCCGGCCACCCCGATCGCCTACTACCAGCAGGTGGGCCGCGCCGGGCGCGGCGTGCGGCGCGCCGACGTGGTGCTGCTGCCCGGTTCGGAGGACCAGGACATCTGGCGGTACTTCGCCTCGCTGGCCTTCCCGCCCGAGCCGACCGTGCGCGCGGTGCTGGCGGCGCTGGCGGACGCGGACCAACCGCTGTCCACCGCGGCGCTGGAGCCGCACGTGGAGCTGGGGCGCGCCCGGTTGGAGATGGTGCTCAAGGTGCTCGACGTGGACGGGGCGGTGCGCCGCGTCCGCGGCGGCTGGGAAGCCACCGGGCAGGAGTGGCACTACGACGCGCAGCGCTACACGCGCATCGCCGAGCAGCGCGCCGCCGAGCAGCGGGCGATGCTGGAGTACCTGGACACCGGCGAGTGCCGGATGCGGTTCCTCCGGCGGCAGCTGGACGACCCGGGAGCGGAGGACTGCGGCCGGTGCGACAACTGCACCGGGGCGCACCCCGAGGTCGACGTGCCGGAGGAGCGGGTGCGCCGGGCGCAGGAGCGGCTGCAGCGGCCCGGCGTGGAGATCGCGCCGCGGCGGCAGTGGCCGAGCGGGTTGGACGCCTTCGACATCCCCGCCTCCGGCCGGATCGCCGCTGAGCAGCGCGCCGAACCGGGGCGCGCCATCGCCCGGTTGACCGATCTGTCCTGGGGTTCCCGGCTGCGCGGTCTGCTGGACGGTGCGCAGCCGCCCGACGACGACCTGGTGCAGGCGTGCGTGCGGGTGCTCGCGGCCTGGGAGTGGGAGCAGCGACCGGTCGGCATCGTGGCCGTGGAGTCGCGGCAACGGCCCAACCTGGTCCGCGGACTGGCCCAGCGCATCGGCTCGATCGGGCGGCTCCCGCTGCTCGGCGAGGTCACCGCCACCACTGGGAGCACCCCGCACGGCACGAACAGCGCCCGCCGGGTGCGGGCGCTGTGGTCGCGGTTCGCGCTGCCGGACGAGCTGGCGCAGCACCTGTCCGGCCTGAGCGGACCGGTGCTGCTCGTGGACGACTACGTCGACACCGGTTGGACGGTGGCGGTGCTCAGCAGCAGGCTCCGGCAGGCCGGTGCTCCCGGGGTGCTGCCGCTGGTCCTGGCCAGCGCGAGCTGACGCGGCGCGGGACACGTTCAGTGCGGACCCTCCCCCGCCCGAGGAGGACCGTTCGTGTCATTGCACGTGCCGATCAGGGCGGAAGAATGGGTGGACCGGCGCCCGTCCCACGACGCGGACGGCCGCACAACCCGAAAGCGTTGCGACGCACCCGGCAGCGGATCATCACCACCGGGTGCGGCCGCTAGGATGGTCGGGCTGCGGACTCGTCGCAGTCGGGAAGGACGTACTCCGGAGCGGTCCGCGGCCGGCCACGCGATCGCGGGCAGCGCGGTGGCGCGGCGGCCCGCAGCGACCCGACGCGAACAGGCGGTGATTCAGTCATGCCCCACCCGTTTCGCTGGCAACCCGGCGAGGGGAAGCGGCACGCCACGCTGACGCCACGTCCCCGCGGGGGTTTCCCGGACGGAACGGAGGTCGACGCGCTCTGCGGCGCGCGCGTGACGGCCGACAACTCGGACGTCGCCTGGTTGTGGAGCACCTGCACGGAGTGCAACGAACAGGCGCACGCGATGGCCGGAACCCCGGGAGTGCCTCCGAGCGGCCGCTCCTGAGCCGTACCGCCGCGCCGGCACCGCCGCATCGACGCCGAGGCGCGCCGTCCGCCGGGCGCCGGCGGTGGGCCGCGTCAGCGCAGCGGCACCAGGTCGTCGGCGTGCACGACCTCGCGGCGCTGCTCCGCGGGGAGGTCGTGGGTGGAACGACCGATCAGCGCGGGCATCTCGGCCGAGTCGTAGGCGACGACGCCGCGCGCGGCCGTCTTCCCGCGCGGCGAGACCAGGTCCACGACGTCCCCGCCGTCGAACACGCCCTCCGCGGCGGTGACGCCGGCGGCCAGCAGCGATTTGCGGCGCCGCACGACGGCGTCGACCGCTCCGGAGTCCAGCCACAGCCGTCCGGAACTCCCGGCGGCGTGCGCCAGCCAGAACCGCCGCGGCGACAGCCGGTCCGCGCTGGCCGCGAAGGCGGTGCCCACGTCGGCCGCGCGCAGCGCGCTCTCCGCCAGGTCGGACGACGTCAGCAGCACCGGGATCCCCGAGGTGCAGGCCACGCGCGCGGCCTGCACCTTCGACGCCATGCCGCCGGTGCCCACGCCGGAAGCACCGGCCTCACCGGCCTCCACGCCGTCCAGATCGGCGACCGAGGACACCTCGCGCACGACGCTGGCACCGCTGCGCCGCGGATCCCCGTCGTAGAGCGCGTCCACATCGGATAGCAGGAGCAGCGCGCCGGCGTCGACGAGGTGCGCCACGAGGGCGGCGAGCCGGTCGTTGTCGCCGAAGCGGATCTCGTGGGTGGCGACCGTGTCGTTCTCGTTGACGACCGGAGCGGCCCCGAGCGACAGCAGCTTGTGCAGCGTGCGCCGCGCGTTGCGGTAGTGCCCGCGGCGCACCACGTCCTCGGCGGTGAGCAGCACCTGGCCGACGATCATCCGGTGCCGCTCGAACGACGCCGCGTAGGCGCGGGCCAGCGCTTCCTGCCCGACGCTCGCCGCGGCCTGCTGGGAGGCCAGGTCACGGGGGCGGCTGGGCAGCCCCAGCGGCGCGAGACCCGCGGCGATCGCACCGGAGGACACGACGACCACCTGGGTGCCGGCGACCGCCCGCGCGGCCACCGCGTCCACGATCTTGTCCAGCCGCGACCGGTCGAGCCCGCCCTCGGCGGTGGTCAACGACGAGGACCCGATCTTGACGACGATCCGCTGCGCGGTGGCGATCGCCTCCCGGGTGCTCACCCCCTGGCCGCTCACCGGCTGTCCCCCTCACCGTCCCATCCGTCGACGTCCGCGACGCCCTGCTCGTCATCGTCCTCGTCGAGGAAGTCGTCGTCGACGTCGTCTTCGTCACCGATGTACGCCCCGGCCGCGTCGAGGGAGCGGCGGCGCTCCTCCTTGGCCTGCTTGCGCTCCTCGGCCGAGACGCGCTCGGTCCGCTCCAACCGCGCGTCCCCGCCGCGCTGCCCCTGCATCGCGGCCACGCCCGCGGGGGTGGACGGCTCCCAGTCGAAGGTCATGCTGCCGATGGTGACCTGGCTGCCCGATTCCGCTCCTCGGCGCGCGAGCTCCTCCTCCACGCCGAGCCGGGCCAGCCGATCGCCGAGGAAGCCGACGGCCTCGTCGTTGTCGAAGTTCGTCTGCCGCACCCACCGTTCCGGTTTGGCGCCGCGGACGACGAACGCGTCCGCTTCCTCCGGGTCGGGCTCGACGGTGAAGCTGTCGTCGTCGACCGCCTTCGGGTGCACCCGCACCCGTTCGGGCTGCGGCGTCGGCAGCTGCGCGCGGAACCGCTCGACCTCCTCGGCGAGCGCGAACGTCAGCTCCCGCAGTCCTTCGTGCGAGGCGGTGGAGATCTCGAACACGCGCCAGCCGCGCTCCTCGAGCTCCGGACGCACCAGTTCGGCCAGCTCGCGGGCCTCGGGCACGTCGACCTTGTTGAGCACGGCCACCCGTGGCCGGTCGGCCAGGTCCGGCACCCCGTCCACGTCGCTGAGCGCCGGGGTGTACTCGGCGAGCTCGTGCTCGAGCGTGTCGATGTCGGTCAGCGGGTCGCGCCCCGGTTCCAGGGTGGCGCAGTCGACCACGTGCGCCAGCACGGCGCACCGCTCGATGTGCCGCAGGAAGTCGAGCCCGAGACCGCGGCCTTCGCTCGCACCCGGGAGCAGGCCGGGCACGTCGGCAACGGTGAAGACCTTCTCGTCGGCGGTGACCACGCCGAGGTTCGGCGCGAGCGTGGTGAACGGGTACTCGGCGATCTTCGGCCGCGCCGCGGACAGCGCGGAGATCAGCGAGGACTTGCCGGCCGAGGGGAAGCCCAGCAGGCCGACGTCGGCGACGGACTTGACCTCCAGCACGAGGTCGAGCTGGTCACCGGGGTCACCGAGCAGGGCGAAGCCGGGCGCCTTGCGAGCGCGCGAGACCAGCGCCGCGTTGCCGAGGCCGCCGCGTCCACCGCTGCCCGCGGTGAACGTCGTGCCCTCGCCGACGAGATCGGTGACGACCTCCCCCTCCGAGGTGAGCACGACCGTCCCGTCGGGCACCGGCAGGACGAGGTCCTCGCCCGCGGCGCCGTGCCGGTTGTTGCCCTTGCCGGCCTTGCCGCTGCTGGCCTCGACGTTCGGCCGGTAGTGGAAGTCCAGCAGCGTGTGCACCCCGGGGTCGACGACGAGCCGGACGTCGCCACCGCGGCCGCCGTTGCCCCCGTCGGGCCCGGCCAGCGGCTTGTACTTCTCGCGACGCACCGAGGCGACGCCATTACCCCCGTCGCCCGCCTTGATGTGGATGGTCACGCGGTCGACGAACCGCGACACGGACACGGATGCCTCCTGAGCAAAAAAGCGAGGGGCGGGTACCGGGGTGTCCCGGACCCGCCCCTCGGCAGGGTTCGAATCGGCCGAGAGCGGGTCAGCTCTCGGCCGGAACCACGGATACGGCCTTGTCCCGGCCGCGGTACCGCCCGAACTGAACGGTGCCCTCGGACAGCGCGAACAGCGTGTCGTCCTTGCCGCGGCCGACGTTCGCGCCGGGGTGGAAGTGCGTTCCACGCTGCCGCACCAGGATCTCACCAGCCCTGACGACCTGACCGCCGAAGCGCTTCACACCGAGAAACTTCGGGTTCGAGTCGCGGCCGTTCCGGGAGCTCGATACACCCTTTTTCTGTGACATGACTCAGGCCCTCACTTGTTGATGCCGGTGACCTCAACACGGGTCAGCTTCTGCCGGTGACCCTGCCGCTTGTGGTAGCCGGTCTTGTTCTTGAACTTGTGGATGCGGATCTTGGGACCCTTGGTCTGCTCGACCAGACGGCCGGTCACCGACGTCTCCGCCAGCTTGCCCGGGTCAACCGTGACATCGGAGCCGTCGATGACCATCAGCGGCTGGAGGTTGACCTCGGAACCCGGCTCGCCATCGAGCTTCTCGACCTCGACGACGTCTCCGACAGCCACTTTGTACTGCTTGCCGCCGGCCTTGACGATCGCGTACATCAGTCGGAAGTCTCCTGCTGCTCGGTTTCGCTACTTCACCAGGTACTCGGCGCTACGCCCCGCTCCGGCCCGGAGGCCGGAGGTCGACACGCCGCTGGTGCAGCGTCTCGGTGGTTCCTGTCTCGACAGCCGAGCCACACGGGCGATCGCCGCCGCAACAGGCTTGAGTCTCTCCGCCCGCAATCGGCGGCGAGAAGTTCCCGCCCATCATACAGGCAACGCTCGTCCCACCAGGAGACCGGGGCGGCGACCCGCTCGTGCCGCACCGCGCCGCAGCGTTCCGCAACGACAACGCCGGCGCGCAGAGCTCCGCGGCACGATGCTCCGGCTCGGAACACCGCGGCTCGGAGCACCGAGGTCACTGCCAACCCCCGGGACGCGCACCGATCGTACCGGTCACGGGCGCGCGTGTCGTGCCCGGTCATCCGCGGGGCGGACCGGGGAGGGCGCTCCTCGGGAGATGTCGACGACGTCGTCGCCGGGCACGCGGGCAGTCGGCCGCCCAGCCCGGCGGCGGTACCGCGCGGAGGTGCGGGCACCCCACGTGATGACAGGACTACGCAGCGGTCCGAGCTGTCGTATGGTTCCCCACGTGCCCCGCCTACCGCACACGTCAGCCCGCCGCGCGGCCGTGCTGTTCGGCCTGCTCGGAACGGTCCTGGCGCTGCTCGTCCCGTTCCTGCCGGTGCGGCACGACACCACCGCGCTCAGCTGGCCCACCCCCGCGAACGGAACGCAGGCCGTCTCGGCCCCGCTCGTGGCCTACGCACCGCTGCGGTTCGACGCGACGATCCCCTGCAGCACCCTGCGCGACGTGGACGCGCGCCCCGACGCGGGCGTCGTGCTGACCACCACCCCGCCCGAGTCGAAGTACGGGCAGCTGACCGGCCTGGCGCTGCGGGCGCACGAGAACCGGGTGGAGCTGTTCAACACCGGCCGCAGCATCGGCTCCCGCGACCTGCCCACCGGCGACTGCACCGTCCGCGTGCACGCCGACGCCGGGGGGCTGCGCGCCGACCTGGGCGGCCGGACCTGGGCTGCGGCCCCCGGCGACCAACGGCCCCAGCTCACCGGGGTGTACTCCGACGTCGACGAGGACGTCGACGACACGGCGGGCCTCGCGGTGCGCGCCCGGGTGGACGACCGGTTCGAGACCTCGGCGACCGCGCTCAAGCTCGCCGCCACCGCGCTGGCCGTGGTCTCCTTCGCCGCCGCGATGGCGGCGCTGCGCCGCATGGACGACGCCACCGGCCGGCGCCCGCCCCGGCTGACCGGACCCGGGTGGGCGCGGCTGACCACGCGCGACGCCGCCGTGTTCGCCGCCCTGCTCGCGTGGTGGCTGATCGGCGCCATGACCTCGGACGACGGCTACGTGCTCAGCATGCTCCGCGCGCGGGAGAGCGCCGGGTACGTGAGCAACTACTACCGCTGGTTCGCCAACCCGGAATCCCCGTTCGGCTGGTTCTACGAGATCTACGCCGGGTGGGTGCACCTGTCCACGGCCACCCCGTGGGTCCGCCTGCCCGCCCTGGCGCTGGCCGTCGGCAGCTGGCTGCTCATCAGCCGGGGAGTGCTGCCCCGCCTGGGCCCGCAGCTGCGGCGCAGCGCGGCCGCGGGCTGGGCCGCCGCCGCGGTGTTCCTGGCGTTCTGGCTGCCGTACAACAACGGCCTGCGCCCCGAACCGGTCGTGGTGTTCTTCGCCCTCGCCTCCTGGTGCGCGGTGGAACGCGCCGTCGCCTCCCAGCGGATCGCCCCGGCCGCCTGGGGACTGCTGGCTGCGGCGCTGTCCACGACCGCGAACCCGCACGGGCTCGTCGCGGTGCTGCCGTTCCTCGCCGCGGTGCGCCCGCTGACACGCCTGGTGCGCCGCTTCGCAGCAGCGCACGGGTGGTGGTCCGGGATCGCTCCGGTGGCCTGCTCCGGATTCCTCGTGCTCGTGCTGGTGTACTTGGACCAGAGCTGGCGCTCGGTGCTCGACGCGATGGCGCTGAAGACGCGGATCGGGCCGAACAGCCACTGGTACGAGGAGCTGGAGCGCTACGCGCTGCTGTTCAGCCCCATCCCGGACGGGTCGCTCACCCGCCGGTTCCCCGTGCTGCTCGTGCTGCTGTGCCTCGTCACCTGCGCGCTCGTGATCGCGCGGCGCACCCGGATCAACGGTGCGGCGGCCGGACCGAGCCGCCGGCTCGTCGCCGTGACCGCGCTGTGCTTCGTGGTGCTGGCGCTGACCCCCACCAAGCACACGCACCACTTCGGCATCCTCGCCGCTTTCGGCGGAGGGTTGGCGGCCCTGACCGCGCTGGCCACGAGCAGCACCGTGCTGCGCTCGCGACGCAACCGGGCGGCGTTCCTCTCCGGGCTGATGCTCGTCGTCGCGCTGGCCTCCACCGGGCCGAACGCCTGGTGGTACGTCTCCAACTGGGGCGTGCCCTGGTTCGACAAGGCGCCCTCGCTGGGCGGCCACGAGGCCAGCACGCTGTTCCTGCTGCTGGCCGGGGTCGCCGCGCTCGTCGCCGTGGTCGAACACGTGCGCATCGACCCGCGCGCCGCGCACGGGGGCGCGCGGCAGGACCACCCGGAGCAGCGCAGCCGCGCCCTGCGGCTGGGCACCGCCCCGCTGTCGCTGGTGTGCGCGCTGCTCGTGCTCGGCGAACTGGCCGCCTTCGGCAAGGCCATCGCCGAGCAGGGCCAGCAGTACAGCCTCGGCGCGGACAACGTGCAGCAGCTCGTCGGCGCCAGCTGCGGGCTGTCCGATTCGGTCATGGTGGAACCGCACCCCCGCGAAGGGGTGCTCACGCCGGTCGGGCAGCAGCCCGCGGCGGCAGCGCCGGGGACTCCGGCGGCGGAGCGCGGCCCCGGGTACCTGCGCCCCGCGGAACGCGGCTTCGACCGCTCCCGCCTGCCCCGCGGCGACGAGGCCGCACCGGGCGAACCGAACTGGCGTCCCCCGCACGGGTTCGGCGACGACCGGGCCCCGGTGTGGGGCAGCTACGACCCCGACGGGACCAACACCGGGCAGCTGCGCACCCCCTGGTACGGCCTGCCGGAGCAGGCGAGGCGCGGTGACCGTCCGGTGGCGCTGAGCCTGGCCGGGATGGAAACCGGCGCCAACCGGGTGGTGCTCGAGTACGGGCGGCCCACGCCGGAGGGGTTCGAGGTCCTCGGGCGCAGCCCGGTGCTCGAGGGGCCACCACCGGGGTGGCGGGACTACCGCGGGGACGTCCCGGAGCGGGCCCGGCAGGCGACGATGGTGCGCGTGGTCGCCACCGACGCGGCGCTCGGCCCGGAGGGCTGGGTGGCCGTCAGCGCCCCGCGCGTGCCGCGCGTGGCCACGCTCACCGAGGTCGTCGGCCGGGACCCGGCCTTCGTGGAGTGGCCCGCCGCGCTAGTGCACCCCTGCCTGCGGCAGCCGCGCCTCGGGCACGGGGTGGCGGAGCTGCCGCGTTACCGCGTCTCGGCCGGCAGGGAGTTCCGCGAGACCGGGCAGGGGTGGTCGGCGCCGGACGCCGGCGGCCCGTTCGGCTGGCTCAACGTGGCCACCACCGCGCGGGAACTGCCCACGTACCTGCGGGGCGACTACGAACGCGACTGGGGGACGCTGTACCGCGTGCAGCCGTACGTCCGCGCCGCACCGGCCGAGACCGCGCTGCGCACCAGCTCGGAGACGCACTGGGGGACGTGGTCGCCGGGACCGCTGCCGGAGCCGGTGGAGCTGCCCGGGGACATGCCCTCCTCCGACGCCCGCGGCGACGTGCGCGGGTTCTCCGACGAGGACTGATCACCCGGGGCTCAACGAGCACCCGGGGGGCGCTGCAGCAGCGGTCGGCGCCGACCGGAGCGGACGCGCGGACCGGCGGCCGTGTGCTCGGCTGCACCGGCCAATCCGCGGAGTCCCCCCGGTCGGCGCCGACCTGGGTCAGCTCTCCTGCGGCGGTCCGGACTGGCGCGAGGCCGTGCGGCGGCGCCGCCGCACCGGCTGCACCTCGGGCTCCGGTTCCGCGGCCGGGACGGTGCTCCCGGTGTCGGCCGGTTCGGCCGGCTTGGCCACGACCACGGGTTGCCCGCTGGTGCTGGCGCTGGTGCTGCCGCTCGGCCGGGTGGCCTTCCGGCGTCCCCGCCCGCCGGTCGGAACACCGCTCTCGTCCGCCGACCCGTTCTCGTCCGCCGGCCCGTTCGCGCCTGCCGACGTGGTGGCGGCCTCCGCGGAGGCCTCCTGCGCGCCCGCCGCTGTTCCGGCTGCGGTGCTCGGCACGGCCGGGGCCGCGGAGGTCTCCGCGGCAGCAGCGGAGGTGCGCTCGCCCCGTCCCGCCGGGGTCGCGGAACCGTCCGCCGCTGTTCCGGCGCCCGAGACCGGTGCCGCGGCCGCCTCCGCGGAGGCCGGAGCCGACCGCCCGGCGGGAGCGGGTTCCGCGGCGGACTCGGCCGGGGCTTCCTTCGCCACTTCCCGCGCCTGCGCACCGCGCTTGTCGCGGCGGTTGCGCCGGCGACCCGCGGAGCGGGTGGACTGCTCGGACGCCTCCTGCGCGGCCTCCGCGGGCTTGTCCTCGGTCTTGGCCTCACCGCGCTGCGGCTCGGCCTTGCCCGGCTGCTCCTTGCCGCCGCGGGAGTCAGCTCCCTTGTCGCCCTTGTCGGAGGACCCCTTCTCGGATCCCTTCTCGGATCCCTTGTCGCTCTTGTCGCCCTTGTCGGTTCCCTTGGGCTCGGAGTGCCGGCCGTCGTCCTGGCCCTTGCCGCGGCGGCGTCCCCGCCCGCCGTTCTCGTTGCCGTGGTGCTGGTGGTTCGCCGAATCCGCGGACACGAGCAGGCCGCGGCCCCGGCAGTGCTCGCAGGTCGAGCTGTAGGCCTCGAGCAGGCCGGTGCCGACGCGCTTGCGGGTCATCTGCACCAGGCCCAGCGACGTGACCTCGGCGACCTGGTGGCGCGTGCGGTCGCGGCCCAGGCACTCGGTCAGGCGACGCAGCACGAGATCGCGGTTGGCCTCCAGCACCATGTCGATGAAGTCGATGACGATGATGCCGCCGACGTCGCGCAGCCGCAGCTGCCGCACGATCTCCTCGGCCGCCTCGAGGTTGTTGCGCGTGACCGTCTCCTCCAGGTTGCCCCCGGACCCGGTGAACTTCCCGGTGTTGACGTCGATGACCGTCATCGCCTCGGTGCGGTCGATGACCAGGTAGCCCCCGGACGGCAGCCACACCTTGCGGTCCAGCGCCTTGGAGATCTGCTCGTTGATGCGCCGCTCGGTGAACACGTCGTTCTTGCCGACGTGCTTGGACAGCCGCGAGACCAGGTCCGGCGCCACGTGCTGCACGTAGGCCTCGATCGTCTCCCAGGCCTGGTCGCCCTGCACCGTCAGCGCCGAGAAGTCCTCGGTGAACAGGTCGCGGATGACCTTGATCAGCAGGTCCGGCTCCTCGTAGAGCAGCTGCGGCGCGTGCGTGTTCTTGGCCTCGGACTTCTCCTTGATGACCTCCCACTGCGCCTGCAGCCGCCGCACGTCGCGGTCCAGCGCGTCCTCGCTGGTGCCCTCCGAGGCGGTGCGGATGATCACTCCCGAGTCCTCGGGCACGATCCGCTTGAGGATGTCCTTGAGCCGCTTGCGCTCGTTGTCCGGCAGCTTGCGGCTGATGCCGGTGGCGCTGCCGCCGGGCACGTAGACGAGGAACCGCCCGGGCAGGCTGATCTGCGTGGTCAGCCGCGCGCCCTTGTGCCCCATCGGGTCCTTGGTGACCTGCACCAGGACGTTGTCACCGGTCTGCAGGGCCTGCTCGATGCGGCGCGCCTTGCCCGCCAGGCCGGCGGCGTCCCAGTCCACCTCGCCCGCGTAGAGCACCGCGTTGCGCCCGCGGCCGATGTCGACGAACGCCGCTTCCATGCTGGGCAGGACGTTCTGCACGCGGCCGAGGTAGACGTTGCCGACCAGCGAGCCGCTGCCGGAGGAGGTCACGAAGTTCTCGACGAGGACGTCGTCCTCGAGCACGGCGATCTGGGTCTGCTCGCCCTGCTGGCGCACCACCATCTGGCGGTCCACGGACTCGCGGCGGGCGAGGAACTCGGACTCGGACAGCACGGGTGCGCGGCGGCGTCCCGCATCGCGCCCGTCGCGGCGGCGCTGCCGCTTGGCCTCCAGCCGCGTCGACCCCTTGACCGAGCGGACTTCGTCCTCGCTGCTGTCCTGCCGGCCCTCCGGGGCGGATTCGCGCACGTGGACCACCGTGTTCGGCGGGTCGTCCTCGCGCGTGGAACCGCTGCCGCCGGAGCCGTTGTCCTCCTCGCCGGAGCTCTTGCGGCGGCGCCGGCGCCGCCTGCGCCGGTTCCCGGCACCGGACTCGCCGTCCTGCTCGGACTCGGCCTGCTCCTCGGCTGCGGCGCCCTGCTCCGAGGAGGACTCCTCGGTGGTGTCACCGCCGGTGGTCCCGCCCTCGGCGGTCTGCTCCTGCTGAGCCTGGTCGCTCTCCCCGCCGCGTCCGCGTCCGCGACCGCGGCGGCCGCGGCGGCGCCGCCTGCGGGCACCGCTCTGGTCCGAGTCGTCACCGGTCTGGTCGGTGGCCTCGTCCTCGGCCTCGCCCTCTTCCTCGGCGGTCTGCGCCCCCGCACCGCTCACCGCGGTAGCGGCGGCGGAGCCGTCCTCGGCCGTCCGCTGCTCGGACGGCGACTCCGCCTCGGTCGAGTCCTTCTCAGCCGTGCGGTTCTGCTGCGGTTCCGGCGCCAGGAACGTGGCGTCCGGCGCGGCGAAGAGCGGGGTCAGCGGCGCCGCTTCCCTGCCGCCCGAGCCGGCGGCCTCCCCGGCGGTCTCCGAAGTGGTCTTCTCGGCGGTCTCAGCGGTGGTCTTCCCGGGGGTGGCTGCGGCACCCTCCGCGGTGCTTCCGCCCTCCGCAGCGGTCCCCTCGGCGGCCTCGGCCGCGGGCTGCTCCGCGGGCTTCGGTGCGGCGGCCGGCGCGGCCCCGTTCGTGGACGCGGCGCCGTGCGCAGCGGTGGACACCTCGGCGGAGCCCGCAGCGCCGTCCGCTCCGCCCGTGCCGGCGGGCATCCGCTCCGGGAACAGCGCGCCGATCACGCGCAGCGCGACCTCCCGGGTGATGTTCGACTGCGCGCTGCGCACCGACTCGTCGAGCTCCTGCAGGGTCCGGATGACTTCCCTGCTGCTCGTGCCGAGCTTCTTCGCCAGCGCGTGCACCCGCATCTTGGCCGGCAGTTCGAACGTGTCCTGCCCGGCCTCCTCGCTGACCGCACCGGCTGCGGCGCTCGCGGCGCCCCCCTGCGAATCCTGTTCCCCTCGTGCGGGTGTGGGCGATGACCCGCTGGGTGTCCCAGCGGGTGTGTCCGTGTTCAACATCCAGCTCCTCCGCCCCCGGGCGCGTCCGGAACGACGCGGGCCGCACAGGGGCATGCGTTCTTGTTCGTTTTCCGCCGTCCGAGGACGGCGGCAATCCTTCTCGGTCTGTTCCGCCCCGGCGAGAAGCCGCGCGGCGGAGTCGACGACGACCGCCCGGCGCTCCTCAGCCGCAGCGCCCCGGGTGCAGTTCCTGCTCGCACCCGGGCACGGCTCCCCGTTACCCGTCCGGGCCAACGAGTCCCCGCAAGCCTCCCGTCGGCGAGCCGGCCGGCGCAGCGGCGAGCGGATCTCCTCCGCCCCCGGTCCCGACCGGCGACGACGCGCAGGGCTGTGGCCTCGTCGTCGAACCGTTCGGCGGTGTGCTCTACCGGACGGCCACCACGAGTATCCCATACCGTCTCGGTTCGGTCCGCCGATCGTCCAACCGGACGGGACGGATCGGTTCCGCTCACGGAGCGCGGCAGGCCCCCACCGTCCACGGACCGGACCGACGCGCACGCCGCGGCGCCGCCGATGCGCACGCACCGGCGACGCCGCGCGAACTCGCTCTCGCGTATCGACTCAGGACGACCTCCCGCTCACGTTCGTCGGCGGCGGTCGCACCGCGCGACCGCTTCGCCGACGATGCTTGCTCGCCGAACCGCGCGCTGACAACACCCGCGCGACCGGAGCGCGGAAGCTGCGGCCGTCCGAGCGATCCCGCGAGCCGCACCCGGCGGTCCGGAACCCGTGGTGGCCCGGACCGGCCGGACGGTTCACACCTCCGGGCGGCTCACACCTCGCGGGTCAACCAGATCCCGTCGCGCTCGTCCTCCGGGGAGGCCCTGAACGCACCGGGCCAGCGCCCGCGCTCGACCCAGCCGTGACCGGTGAAGAAGCGCTCCAACTCGTGACCCGAGCGGACGAACACCTGCAGCCTCGCCAGGCCGCTGGCCTGCGCCTGCACGAGGACCGCGTCGAGCAGCTGCCGGCCCCAGCCCTTGCCCTGGAGCAACGGGTCCACCATCAGCCAGGTCAGCTGCCCGGTGTGCGCGTCCACCGGCAGCCGCCCCGGCACGAGCGCGGCCGCGCCGACGAGCACGTGCGACTGGCCGATCGTGATCAGGCTCGCGCGGCGCTGCTGCGCCTCCTCGACCACCGATTCGGCGACCGCGCGGAGCTCGTCGACCTCGCTGGTCGAGCTGAACCCGACGGCGCCGCCGGCGACCGTGACGCGTCCCCACAGGTCGGTCAGCGCGTCCGCGAGACCGGGGTGCGGGGTGTCCACGCGGTGCGGTCCGGTGACGAACCCCTCCGGATCGATAGCGGTTTCAGTCAACTCGCGTCAGAGCTCCGGGAACCACAGCTTGATCTCGCGCTCGGCCGACTCCGGCGAGTCCGAGCCGTGCACCAGGTTGTACTGCACCTCGAGGCCGTAGTCGCCGCGGATGCTCCCGGCGTCGGCCTTCTCCACCGGGTCGGTGCCGCCGGCGATCTGGCGGAACGCACCGACCGCCTTCGGACCCTCCACGACGGCCGCCACGACCGGGGCCGAGGTGATGAACTCGACCAGCGACTCGTAGAACGGCTTGCCGTCGTGCTCGGCGTAGTGCTGCCGGGCGAGCTGCTCGTCCACCTGCCGCTGCTCCAGCGCGACCAGCTTCAGCCCCTTGCGCTCGATGCGTCCGATCACCTCACCGATCAGACCGCGCTGAACCCCGTCCGGCTTGACGAGAACCAGTGTGCGCTCGCTCACGAAAGTACTCCTTCGTCGTCCCTCGGGGCCGCTACCCTGGCGGCCCGGTGCAGCGCGCCCGCGCAGCGCGAAGCGCGCGCACCCCGTCCGGCCGCCAGGGTAGCGGCCCGACGGGGCTGGTCACCGGCGAGGGCCGCGCACCGGCGCGTCCGGCGGGGAGATCACCTCCTCCCGCCGGAGCCGCGGTGCGCTCCGGGACCGGCCCCGCCCCGGTAACGCCGGCACCGCTCCCCGAGCTGGGGGACTTCCTCGAGGACGTCCCCACCGCCGACCGGCGGAATCGGGCGGTGCGGGTGATCGCCACCGCGCACCTCCGGCCCCTGGTGCCGTCGCGATCCACCCACTAGTGTTCAGCACCGCCTCGAACGACGGCGTCGACGGGAGTTGGGATGCGTGCGGCAGTACACACCGCGGTGCACGAACCGATGCGGATCGAGCAGCTGCAGTCCCCGGAACCGCGCACCGGGGAAGTCGCCATCGACGTGCGCTCCTGCGGCGCCTGCCACTCCGACCTGCACGTGCTCAAGGGGGAACTGCCGTTCCCCGCGCCCGGCGTGCTCGGCCACGAGGTCGCCGGCACGGTCTCCGCGCTCGGCCCGGGCGTGAACGGCCTGTCCGTCGGCGACCCGGTGGTCACGAGCTTCATCATGCCCTGCGGCGACTGCGGCCAGTGCTCCCGCGGCAACGAGGAGATCTGCGAGCGCTTCTTCAGCTGCAACCGGGCCCGGGGCCTGCTCTACGACGACGACACCCGCCTGTTCCGCCCGGACGGCGAGCCGGTGGCCATGTACTCGATGGGCGGGCTCGCGGAACGCTGCGTCACCCCCGCCACCTCGGTCTACCGGGTGCCGGACGGGGTGGAGCTGGGTGACGTCGCCTCGGTGGGCTGTTCCACCATGACCGCCTACGGCGCGCTGCGGCACGCCGCCGACGTGCGGGTCGGGGACGCGATCGCCGTCGTCGGCGCGGGCGGTGTGGGGTCGGCGCTGATCCAGCTGGCCTCCGTGTTCGGCGCCTCCGCGATCGTCGCCGTGGACATCGCCGACGACAAGCTCGACGCCGCGCGGCAGCTCGGCGCGACCCACGCGGTCAACGCCACCACCACCGACGCGCCCGCCGCGATCCGGGAGATCACCGGCGGCCGCGGGGTCGACGTGGCCTTCGAGGCGCTCGGTTCGGTGGCCACGTTCGGCACCGCCCGCGACGCGGTCGTCGAAGGCGGGCACGTCGTGGTCGTCGGCATCGCCCCGCGCGGCACCACCGGCGAGTTCGACCTGGCCACCATCGCGCGCCGCAAGCTGCGCATCAGCGGTTCCTACGGGGCCAAGCCCCGGCGCGACATGCCCGTGCTGCTCGACCTGGTCGCGCGGGGGCTGCTGCGCCCGCAGGACGCCATCACCCGGCGCTACGAGTTCGACCAGGTGCAGCAGGCCTACGACGCGCTCGACAAGCGGGAGATCCTCGGCCGCGCGATCATCGACATCCGGTGAGTCCCCGGCACCGCGGGCGGCACGGACGGCACCGGCACCACCGGCCCACCCGCGAGCGGGGAGCCGCGGGACGCCCCGCGGACCGGGATCCCGCGCCGCTCGTGGCGCTGAGCGCCTCCGCCTTCACTCGGCCTGCTCGGGGTAACCGGGCGGGTGCCCGAGCTGGTCGTACAGCCGGCCTTCGCGCATCCGGCGGGCGACGTCGCGGCGCAGGTGCAGCATGTAGCCCCACGCCGCGGCGAACAGCACGCCCATGATCCCGATGGCCGGGTGCACGAACGCGCACAGCACGGCGCAGGCCTGCAGCACCAGCGCCAGGCCGAGCCCCCACGGACGCCTCTGCACGAACCCGGCCAGCAGCATGAGCACGGCCAGCGCGGCGACGAGGCCGAAGCCGACGCTGGACACCCCGCCGCCGAACTGCCACACCACGGGCAGGGCCAGACCGAACACGATGAACTCCAGCACGAGCGTGCCGGCCATCACCCCGCGCAACCCCTTCCACGGGTCGCGCACGCCCTCCGGCGGGACCGGAAGGCCGCGTTCGGTGCCGCCCGCCTCGCTCACGCCGGCTCCTTGCCGAACAGGGCCCGTCCCTCACCGGCGGTGACGACCGAACCGGTGATGAGCACACCACCGCCGGAGACGGTCTCGCTCGGGTCGCTGACCTCCTCGGCGAGCTGGATCGCGTGCTCCACGGCGTTGTCCAGCCGCGGTTCGACCACGATCCGGTCCTGGCCGAAGACGTCCTTGGCCATCGCGGCGAGCTCGTCGGGGTCCAGCGCGCGCGGCGAGGAGTTGCGGGTGATCACCAGCTGCTCGGCGACCGGTTCGAGCTCGTTGAGGATGCCGTAGGCGTCCTTCTCCCCGAGCACGCCGACCACCGCGACGAGCGTGCGGAAGGAGAACTCCGCGCTCACCGCCTGCGCCAGCGCCCGCGTCCCGTGCGGGTTGTGCGCCGCGTCGACCAGCACCGCGGGGGCCGCGCGCACGCGTTCCAGCCGCCCCGGGGTGAGCACGCTGGCGAAGCCCTCGCGCACCGCGTCGGCCTCCAGCTGCCGCTCGGCGCCGGCGCCGAAGAAGGCCTCCACCGTGGCCAGGGCCACCGCCGCGTTGCGCGCCTGGTGCTCGCCGTGCACCGGCAGGAACACCTCGTCGTACGCACCGCCGAGGCCCTGCAGCCGCACCATCTGCCCGCCGACGGCGACGGTGCGCTCCAGCACCCCGAACTCGTGACCCTCGCGGGCGACGGTCGAGTCGGCCGAGGCGGCGCGCTCCAGGATCACCCGTTCGGCCTCGGCCTGCTGCCCGGCGAGGATCGTGACGGAGCCGGGCTTGATGATGCCGGCCTTCTCCGCCGCGATCGCGGCGATGTCATCGCCGAGGTACTCCGCGTGGTCCTTGGCGACGGGGCAGATCACGTTGATGAGGCCGTCGGCGACGTTGGTGGCGTCCCAGCTGCCGCCGAGCCCCACCTCGAGCACCGCGGCTTCCACCGGGGCGTCGGCGAAGGCGGCGAAGGCCATGCCGGTGAGCACCTCGTACTTGCTCATCGGCACGGGGCTGCGGTTGTCCACCAACGTCACGTACGGCGCCACGTCGCGGTAGGCCTCGACGTAGCCCTCGGGGCTGATCGGCGCGCCGTCGACCGAGATCCGCTCCGTGGCCAGCTGCAGGTGCGGGCTGGTGTAGCGGCCGGTGCGCAGGCCCAACCGGGTCAGCAGCGCGTCGACCATGCGGGAGGTCGACGACTTGCCGTTGGTCCCCGCGATGTGCACCACCGGGTAGGTGCGCTGCGGCTCGGCGAGCAGATCTGTCAGCGCCCGGATGCGCTCCAGGGACGGTTCGATCTTGGTCTCCGGCCAGCGCTCGTTGAGCTCGTCCTCGACCAGCCGCAGCTCGCGGAAGGACTGGGACTCGGTGCCGGGCACGTACTCACCTCTCTGCGAGCAACAACGGATCCGTACGCAGTCTACGTGGGCCGAACGGAGGAACCGGAGACGGCCGCTGCGGCGCGTGCTGATCGGTGCGGACCTCCTCGAGGGGGTCCGCACCGCCGCGCCCGGCGGGCAGGAGCGGTTCAGCCCTCCGGCAGCGCGGCCAGTCGGGCGTTGATCCGCTCGATCTCCGCTTCGGCCGCGGTGCGGCGCGTGCGGATCTTGTCCACCACGTCGGCCGGGGCCTTCTCCACGAACGAGGGGTTGTTCAGCTTCTTGTCGGTGCCGTCGAGCTCCTTGCGCGCGGCGTCGAGGTCCTTGTTCAGGCGCTTGCGCTCGGCGGCCACGTCGACGGCACCGGACAGGTCCAGCTCGACGGTGACGCCGCCACCCGGCAGGCCGACCTCCACCGAGGCCGAGGACGTGAACTGCTCACCCGGTTCAGTGACGCGCACCAGCGCGCGCACCCCGTCCGCGTGCTCGGCCAGACCGGCCCCGCCGATCCCGCCGAGCCGCGCGGCGACCTTCTGCCCCGGCTTGAGGCCCTGGTCCGAGCGGAACCGGCGGATCTCGGTGACGAGCTTCTGCACGGCGGCGATGCGCTCGGCCGCACCTTCGTCGGCGGCCGCGCCGGAGGCGGCCGGCCAGTCGGCGACGACCACCGAATCCCGCCCGGTCAGCGCCGTCCACAGCGCCTCGGTGAGGAACGGCATCGTCGGGTGCAGCAGCCGCAGCAGCACGTCGAGCACCTGGCCGAGCACCTCGCGGGTGCGCTCGGCGCACGCCTCGTCCGCGTCGAGCTGCACCTTGGACAGCTCCACGTACCAGTCGCAGAACTCGTCCCATGTGAAGTGGTACAGCGCCTCGGTGGCCTTGGCGAACTGGTAGTCGTCCAGCAGGTCGTCCACGTCGGACACGAGCTGGTCGAGCCGGTCGAGGATCCACCGGTCGGCATCGGTCAGCTCGGCCCGGTCCGCCGGGGCCTCCGGCACCCGAGCGCCCTTCATCAGGGCGAACTTGGTGGCGTTGAACAGCTTCGTGCCGAAGTTCCGCGCGCCCGAGACCCACTCCTCGCTGATGGGGGCGTCCGCCCCCGGGTTCGCCCCGCGGGCGAGGGTGAACCGCAGCGCGTCGGCGCCGTAGGTGTCCATCCACTCGAGCGGGTCGACCGTGTTGCCCGCGGACTTGGACATCTTCTTGCCGAAGCCGTCGCGGACCATGCCGTGCAGCGCGATGACCTTGAACGGCTCCACCCCGTCCATGGCGTAGAGCCCGAACATCATCATCCGGGCCACCCAGAAGAACAGGATGTCGTAGCCGGTGACGAGCACGCTGGTGGGGTAGAACGTGCGCAGGTCGGCGGTGTCCTCCGGCCAGCCCATCGTGGAGAACGGCCACAGGGCCGAGGAGAACCACGTGTCCAGCACGTCCTCGTCCTGGCGCCAGCCCGGTTCGGACGGGGGCCGCTCGTCCGGGCCGGGGCAGACCATCTCCCCGTTCGGCCCGTGCCACACCGGGATGCGGTGGCCCCACCACAGCTGGCGCGAGATGCACCAGTCGTGCATGTTGTCGACCCAGTCGAAGTAGCGCTTGGCCATCTCCGGCGGGTGCACCGCGACCCGGCCGTCGCGCACCGCGTCGCCGGCGGCCCTGGCCAGCGGGCCGACGCTGACGAACCACTGCTGCGACAGCCGCGGTTCGATCGGCTCCTTGGTGCGGGAGCTGTGCCCGACGCTGTGCACGTAGGGGCGCTTCTCGGCGACGATGCGCCCCTCGGCGCGCAGCGCCTCGCGCACCTGCGCGCGGGCCTCGAAGCGGTCCATGCCGTCGAACCGGGTGCCGGTGCCGTCGATCCGGCCGCTCTCGTCCATGATCGTCGGCATCGGCAGGTCGTGCCGCTGGCCGATCTCGAAGTCGTTCGGGTCGTGCGCCGGGGTGATCTTGACCGCGCCGGTGCCGAACTCGGGGTTGACGTGGTCGTCGGCCACCACCGGGATCTTCCTGCCGGTCAGCGGATGCTCGAGCTCGGTGCCGACCAGCGCCCGGTAGCGCTCGTCCTCCGGGTGCACCGCGACGGCGGTGTCCCCGAGCATCGTCTCCACGCGCGTGGTCGCCACGACCACGGACGCGTCGCCCTCGCCGTAGCGCATGGACACGAGCTCGCCCTCGACGTCCTCGTAGTCCACCTCGATGTCGGACAGCGAGGTCTTCAGCTCCGGCGACCAGTTGACCAGGCGCTCGGCGCGGTAGATGAGGCCGTCGTCGTAGAGCTTCTTGAAGATCGTCCGGACCGCGCGCGAGAGGCCGTCGTCCATGGTGAACCGCTCGCGGGTCCAGTCGACGCTGTCACCCAGGCGGCTCATCTGCGACAGGATGGCGCCGCCGTGCTCGCGCTTCCACTCCCAGGCGCGGTCGACGAAGGCCTCGCGGCCGAGCTCGCGGGCGTCCGTGCCCTCCTCGCGCAGCTGGCGCTCCACCAGCGTCTGCACGGCGATGCTCGCGTGGTCCATGCCCGGCAGCCACAGGGCTTCGTAGCCCTGCATCCGGCGGCGCCGCGTGAGCAGGTCCATCAGCGTGTGCTCGTAGGCGTGGCCGATGTGCAGGCTGCCGGTGACGTTCGGCGGCGGGATGACGATCGAGAACGGCGGACGCCCGCTGTGCGGGTCCGCCGTGAAGCAACCGGCATCTACCCAGCGCTGGTACAGCTCGGCCTCGGCGTCGGCGGGGTTCCAGCTCGACGGGAGTTCACGGGGCTGCTGCGCGCTGTGGGTCTGAGTCACGCCCGGAATTCTACGAGCCCCGGTGAGCACGCCCGTCGGGGAGTGCTTCCTTCCGCGCGCGTGTCGGCCCCGGGTCGGAAGGTGGGCCTGGAACCCCGGTTCCGCCACGAATCGCCGGGCCGTTGCGCGAGGGTCATCTGCGCGGGGAACTTCGCGCGAGCCCGACCGGCCGCCCGGGCAGCCCGGTCCAGGAACCTGAGGACCCGCCCGGCACCTCGGCGGCCGCGCCGGGCGAAGCGATCCGACCGCCCCCGCGCCCGCAGCCGCGGGCAAGGCGTCCGGAAACCGCACGGGTCGCTCAGGCCGCGATCTGGCCCTGCGAACCGCCGACCAGCTCGCTCCTCGCCGTGTCAGCCCCGTCGCGCCGCACCAGGTCTTCCCAGCACGGGCACCGCCGCACGCGCCCGCGCAGGACGCAGCTGAACACCCCGAGGATCCGCAGCGCCACGACCACCTGCTCCAGCCCGCCGCCCTCATCGAGGATCGCCGTGCACAGTCCCCGCGCGACGTCCGCAGTTCCCGGGAGATCACCGGTCGAGCTGCCGATGAGCTCCAACACCGGTGTGCGCGTACCGCGGTTGAGCTCCTCCGACCTGTTCGCCGAGTCAGCCAACGCTCGACACGACGCTGCCGATGCCTCGGCCGTGAACGCATGCCAGCAGGCTCCGCCGAGGAGGTTCTGCCCCGTCCGGCGATGCGCTGCTGCCATTCAGCTCCGGTAACCGCGTGCGGGAACTTCTTCTGCTGCTGCTTCCGGCAGTGCTCCACGAGCAGCTGCCACAGCTTCTCGCTCGCCTGCCGCAGCGCTTCGATCGCCAGTGGGAACGTGCCCCGCCGTCCGAAGAAGCGGTGGTCCGAGCACCGTTCCCGCGGTCGATCCCTGCTGACCCGGCGTTGACACCGCGTGCCGTCACGGGTGTTCCTGTTTCCGCATGCGGGGCCGTCCCGACGCGATGTCATGACGGAAGCTTGACGATCACGGGCGAACGACACGACCGCTCATCGAGCGATGATCACGGGGAGGAGCCCGGTCGAAGGCGCGAACCGGCCCCGGGCGGGCCGCGACTCACGAGTTGACCGGCGCGCGATCACGCGGATCGTCATCGGGCGCGACACCGAGGAGCTGCATCTGCCGGATCCGGCCTCGTCCCACACCAGCATGTAGCGCTCCAGCAGCAACAGCACGTCACCCGTGCCCGCGCCGCTGCCGAACGCGCCGAACTCCTCGGTGCTCAGCGGCACCACCCGCGGCGTCTCCCCCGCGGCGCTCGCCCGCAGCTCCCGCTCCACGGCGCGGCGGTGCTCGGTGTGCGTGCGGGGCGCGTCTTCGTCCTGCCCGTGCGGCGTCACCGGGCGCAGCGTCTCCGGCCAGCGGCGCAGGGCCTCGTCGAACTCGCCCTCGGGCCAGTACGGCACCAGCGGCGGCGTGTCCTGCTGCGGCCGCGGCGCGAGCGATTCGGCGACGTCGCCGCGGGACGCCTCGACGAGCTCGTCCAGTTCGTCGGCGGGCTGCTCGAGAGCACGGCGCTGCCGCCGACGCCCGTCCAGCAGCGCGAACAGCTCCACGTCCTCGCGGAGGTCGGCGAACCAGGGGTCGAACGGCTGCGGACAGCACCGCGCCACGCCCGCGTTGGACCAGGTCAACGCCTCCTGCAGAAAGCCGAGCTCCTCGTGGATCTCGGCCGCCCGCTGGTAGTCCTGCGGATCGGTGGTGCGCTCGTGCCAGAGCTGGCGCAGCATGCCCCACCCGCGGTCCGGGTCCAGCTCCGCCTCGATGAGGAACTCCGCGTACGGCACCCGCGGATCCGGCATGTGCGGATCGTCCTGCTCGGCCAGCAGGCGCTCGTAGCACTGCTCCGCCCGATCGAGGTCACCGGCGCGCTGCCAGGCGTGGGCGGCCTCGCCGAGGATCTCCGCGTGATCCTCCGGGCAGGCGTCGATCTCCGCCTCGAGCTCGCGGGCCGTCTGGCGCCACTCCTCCGGGGTCTGCCTCGCCCGAGCAGCTCATCTGCGGCATGCCGCTGCTGCGGTCGCGATCCGCGGCGCCCTCGGCCAGGTCCGCATCCGCCATCCCCCAGCCCAGTGGGGGAGCCACCGGGCGTACCGCGCCGGTCCGGCGCGCCACCGCGCACCCGCCCTCGCGGTCGTGCGCGGGTGTCCCGGCGCGGCCGCGGTGCGCGCCCGGGTGCCGCGCGACAGGCGTCCCCAGGGCTTACGTCGCGGGGAGCACATGCGGCATGATTCTCGCTATGGCGCGCGAAGCTCCCCGTGAAGATGTGGACGAATCGGCCCTCGACGTTTCCGAGCCCGGCACGGCCGCCGCCGGTCTCACCGGCGTGTGGGTGTCGCTGCGGCGCGGCTGGGAGCAGATGGGGCTGTCGCGCACGGTCCGCACGCTGCCGCTGCTGAACCAGCGCTCCGGCTACGACTGCCCGGGCTGCGCGTGGCCGGACCCGCGCAAGGCCGACGGCGAGGACCGCTCGCTCGCCGAGTTCTGCGAGAACGGCGCGAAGGCGGTGGCCGAGGAGGCCACGACCCGCCGCGTCGACCGGGAGTTCTTCGCCGCCCACCCCGTCTCCGAGCTCGCGGGCAAGACCGACTACTGGCTCGGCCAGCAGGGCCGGCTCACCGAGCCGGTGGTGCTGCGCGAGGGCGACACGCACTACCGCCCGATCAGCTGGGACGAGGCCTTCGACCTCATCGCCGAGCGGCTGCGCGGGCTGGGCTCGCCGGACGAGGCCGCCTTCTACACCTCCGGCCGCACCAGCAACGAGGCCGCGTTCGCCTACCAGCTGCTGGCCCGCTCGTTCGGCACGAACAACCTGCCGGACTGCTCGAACATGTGCCACGAGTCCTCGGGCGCGGCGCTGACGGAGACGATAGGCATCGGCAAGGGGTCGGTCTCCCTGTCCGATGTGGAGAACGCCGACCTCGTGCTCGTCGTGGGGCAGAACCCGGGCACGAACCACCCCCGCATGCTGTCCTCGCTGGAGAAGGTCAAGAACAACGGCGGGCGCATCGTCGCGGTCAACCCGCTGCCGGAGACCGGACTGATGCGGTTCAAGAACCCGCAGACACCGCGGGGGCTGTTCGGCAAGGGCACCGCGCTGGCCGACGAGTTCGCGCAGATCCGCATCGGCGGCGACCTGATGCTGTTCAAGGCGCTGAACGCGCTGCTGCTGCAGCGCGGCGCGGTCGACCGCGCCTTCGTCGACGAGCACACCGCCGGTTTCGACGAGTTCGCCGCCGACGTCGAGCAGGTCGACTGGGACCGCGTGGTCGAGGCGACCGGCCTGGACCGGGCGCAGATCGAGCGCATCGCCGACATGCTCGCCGCGTCCGAGCGGACCGTCACCTGCTGGGCGATGGGGCTGACGCAGCACAAGCACGGCGTGGCCACGATCCGCGAGGTCGTCAACACCATGCTGCTGCGCGGCATGATCGGCAAGCCGGGCGCCGGCCTGTGCCCGGTCCGCGGGCACTCCAACGTGCAGGGGGACCGGACCATGGGCATCTGGGAGAAGATGCCCGAGGGGTTCCTGTCCGCTCTGGACGACGAGTTCGGCATCACCTCGCCGCGCGAGCACGGCCGGGACACCGTGGACACCATCCGCGCGATGCAGTCCGGCGACGTGCGGGTCTTCGTCGGCATGGGCGGCAACTTCGTCTCGGCCACACCGGACACCGAGGCGACCGCGCAGGGGCTGCGCGGCTGCGAGCTCACCGTCCAGGTCTCGACGAAGCTCAACCGCTCGCACGCCGTGCCGGGGCGGACGGCGCTGATCCTGCCCACGCTGGGCCGCACGGAACGCGACGTGCAGGAGACCGGCCAGCAGTTCGTCACCGTCGAGGACTCGATGTCGGTGGTGCACGCCTCGCGCGGCCGCCTGGAGCCGGCCGGGGAGCAGCTGCTGTCCGAGGTGGCGATCATCTCCCGCCTGGCGGGGCGGCTGCTGGGCGCGGACCACCCCGTGGCGTGGTCCGAGTTCGAGCGCGACTACGACGTCCTCCGCGAGCACATCAGCCGCGTGGTGCCCGGCTGCGCCGACTACAACCGGCAGGTGCGCCAGGAGGACGGGTTCGTGCTGCCGCACCCGCCGCGGGACGAGCGCGCGTTCCCCACGGCCACCGGCAAGGCGAACTTCACGGTCAACGCGGCCGACCCGATCCGCATCCCGCACGGGCGGCTGCTGCTGCAGACGCTGCGCAGCCACGACCAGTTCAACACCACGATCTACGGCCTGTCCGACCGCTACCGCGGCATCGAGGACGCCCGCCGGGTGGTGCTCGTCAACGCCGAGGACCTGCAGGGGCTCGACGTCGCCGACGGCGACGTGGTCGACCTCGTCTCCGAGTGGGAGGCCGCCGACGGCACGCTCGAGGAGCGCCGCGCCAAGCGGTTCCGCGTGGTCAGCTACCCCACGGCGCGCGGCTGCGCGGCCGCCTACTACCCGGAGACCAACCCGCTGGTCGCGCTCGACTCCGTCGCGGACGGGTCGAACACCCCCGTGTCGAAGGCGATCATCGTCCGCCTCGAAACGGCGTGATCTCGCTCCGGCGGGCACGACCCGGCCGGTCTCCGGGATGCTGGGGCGCGGCACCGGTCCGCGGGCGCGGGCAGCGCGATCCGCACGGGTCCCCGCGGAGGCCGCGGCCCGAGCGCAACGGCGGACCGGCCCGCCAGCCGGCCGGCCGGCTCCGCGGCCGGCCCGACGACGCGACGCAGGGAGGCGTCATGGGACGAGTAACGGTGCGCCGCCCGATCCTGCGGGTCAGCCCCGAGCGCACCGACACGCGCCCGGACACGCTGGCCGCCGAGGAACCCCTGGAGCTGCGCCTGGCCGGTGATCCGCTCACGGTGACCATGCGCACCCCGGGCCACGACGTGGAGCTGGCGCACGGTTTCCTGCTCACCGAGGGCGTGGTCTGCGCGCCGGAGGACGTCAGCGGGGCGCGCTACTGCGACAGCCCCGGACCGGACGGGCGCAACACCTACAACGTGCTCGACGTCCTCCTCTCCCCCGGCGTGGCTCCACCGGACACCTCGGTGCAGCGGAACTTCTACACCACCTCCTCGTGCGGGGTGTGCGGCAAGGCGGCGCTCGACGCGGTCCGCGTGCGCACCCGCTTCTCCCCCGCGGCCGACCCGGTGTCCCTCTCCGCCGACACGCTGGCCACGTTCGGCGACACGCTGCGCGCCTCGCAGCGGGTGTTCGCCAGCACCGGCGGGCTGCACGCCGCCGGGCTGTTCACCCCCGACGGCACGCTGCTGGCCGTGCGGGAGGACGTGGGGCGGCACAACGCGGTGGACAAGGTGCTCGGCTGGGCGCTGCTGTCCCAGCGCGTCCCGCTGCGCAGCTGCGCGCTGATGGTCTCCGGGCGCGCGTCGTTCGAGCTGGTGCAGAAGGCGGCGATGGCCGGGATCCCGGTGCTCGCCGCGGTGTCGGCCCCGTCCTCGCTCGCGGTGGAACTGGCCGCGGAGCAGGGGATGACGCTGGTCGGGTTCCTGCGCGGCGAGACGATGAACGTCTACACCCAGGCCGCGCGCGTGCTCACCGGTTCGGGCACCGAGTGACGGGACGCACTGCGGCGGCCCCGCGACGCTCGTCGACGGCCGCGCCGCTGCGCTGACACGATCGGAGGGGTGGACGGGGGGACGCGTCCCCTCGTCGCGCGGGGCACCGCGGCGGACCGGTGCTTCCGCAGTTCCACCACTCGGTCGAGGGAGAGGTTCGCATGTCGCGAGAGGGCCGCACCGGACTGGTGCTGCCGGTTCCGGAAGCGGATCCGGTGCTGACGACCGTCCGCCAAGGATTTCCCGGTGCGCTGCTGCGGGAGAACCCGGCGCACATCTCGCTGCTCTACCCCTTCCTGGACGCCGCGGCGGTCGACGAGCGGACCGTCGACGCGCTGGACGGCATCGTCCGGGCGCAGGGCACCGCGTCCCTGACGCTGGCCGAGTGCCGCAGGGAGGAGGACGGCTTCGTCTACCTGCCCGCTGACAGCACCGAGGTCGCGGCGCTGGCCGACGCGGTGCGGACCCGGTGGCCCGACGTCGCCCCGCACGAGGGGCGCGGCGGCGTGACCGCGCCGCACGTGACGGTCGCCAGCGGCGTCGCCGAGGAGACCGCGACGCAGATCCAGACCACCGTGACGGGAGTGCTGCCGGTGCTCGCGGTGCTGGAGGAGGTCTGGCTGGTGGTGTTCACCGGCGGGCAGTGGCAGGTGCGGGAACGCTTCCTCTTCGCCGACGACGAGGTGACGGGCGCGGCCACCTCCTGACGCGGCCACCTCCTGGTGCGGCCACCTCCTGGTGCGGCCACCGCGCACCGATGGCGCCGCGCGGCGGCCGGTGGCCGCCTGGCCGCGCACCCGAGCGGTGCCGCCGCGCACCCGCGGTGCACCTCTCCGCCGCGCCGCCCGGTCGCCGTGTCAGACGAGCTCGCCGCGGGCGAGTTCCGCCTCGTAGCGGTCCACCAGCGGGGCGGTGCCGTGCAGCACCCAGCGCAGCATCGCTGGCCACGGGCCGTAGCCGGCCTCGGTGGTGAGGTGCTCCCCGCCGAGGATGACGTCGAGGTCCACGCCCAGGCGGTCGGCCAGCGTGTGCGCCCGCAGCATGGGCAGCTGCTCGTCCCCGGTGCCCACGACCAGGCGCGTCATCCCGGCGGCGCGCCGCGTGGCGCTCACGTCCACGTCGGGCGGGGGGCCTTCGGCGGGCGCGCACAGCAGCACGCGGTCGGCCCGCCGGAGCGCCGGGTCGAAGCGCGCCACGTGCTGCAGCCACAGCGCGGCGCCGCGGGAGTAGCCCACGACGACGAGCTCCTCCGTCTCGGGCACGGCGTCGAGCGCGCCCTGCAGCTCCGCGAGCAGCAGCGGGAGGGCGGGTCTGTCGGTGGCGGGCAGGCGCAGCGCGTTGAGCGCGACACCGTGCTCGGCCAGGCGGTTGGTGAGCCACTGCTGCCAGTGCCACGGTCCAGTGGCGGCGTCGCGGAGCAACAGCACCCGCAATTCGCTCATCGTCTCTCCCCCGAACGTCCGTCGCGGTCCCCACACATGATCGACGATGTTCGAGCGTTCCGCAGCGGGAATCGCGATGCCGCGGCCGCGTGCAGATCCGCGCCGGGGGTCGCAGCGCCAGAACACGCGCGCGGGCGCCCCCAGCTGGGGGCGCCCGCGCGATGCGGATGGGCCGAGATCAGGCGGACTTGTCGCGCCGCTCCCGGCGCGCCGCCTGTCGGGCCACGATCGTGGGGTTGACGTTCTCCCGCACCGTCTGCTCGGTGATGACGACCTTGGCGACGTCGGAGCGGCTCGGGATGTCGTACATGACCGGGAGCAGCACCTCTTCGAGGATCGCCCGCAGGCCGCGGGCACCGGTTCCGCGCAGGATCGACTGGTCGGCCACCGCCTCCAGTGCGGCCTTGGTGAACTCGAGCTCGACGTTGTCCAGCTCGAACAGGCGCTTGTACTGCTTGACCAGGGCGTTGCGCGGCTCCGTCAGGATCCGGATGAGCGCTTCCCGGTCCAGGTTCGAAACGCTGGCGACGGTGGGCAGCCGGCCGATGAACTCCGGGATGAGCCCGTACTTGATCAGGTCCTCGGGCATGACGTCGCCGAAGTGGTCGGTCGTGTCGATCTCCGACTTCGCCCGCAGGTCCGCCCCGAACCCGATGCTGTGCTTGCCGACGCGCTCCTCGACGATCTGATCCAGGCCGCCGAAGGCCCCGGCGACGATGAACAGCACGTTCGTCGTGTCGATCTGGATGAACTCCTGGTGCGGGTGCTTGCGCCCGCCCTGCGGCGGCACGCTCGCCTGCGTGCCCTCCAGGATCTTCAGCAGCGCCTGCTGCACGCCCTCACCGGAGACGTCCCGGGTGATCGACGGGTTCTCGCTCTTGCGGGCCACCTTGTCGATCTCGTCGATGTAGATGATGCCCGTCTCGGCGCGCTTGACGTCGTAGTCCGCGGCCTGGATCAGCTTGAGCAGGATGTTCTCGACGTCCTCGCCCACGTAGCCGGCCTCGGTCAACGCCGTGGCGTCGGCGATGGCGAACGGGACGTTGAGCATCTTCGCCAGGGTCTGGGCGAGGTAGGTCTTGCCGCAGCCGGTCGGGCCGAGCATGAGGATGTTCGACTTGGCGAGGTCGACCTGCTCCTCGCTGCGGCTCTCCCGCTTCTCCGCGGCCTGGATGCGCTTGTAGTGGTTGTAGACGGCGACCGAGAGGTTGCGCTTCGCGCCGTCCTGGCCGATGACGTACTGGTCGAGGAAGTCGTGGATCTCGCCCGGCTTGGGGAGCTCGTCGAGCTTCGCCTCGCCCGTCTCGGCGAGCTCTTCCTCGATGATCTCGTTGCAGAGATCGATGCACTCGTCGCAGATATACACGCCGGGGCCGGCGATGAGCTTCTTCACCTGCTTCTGGCTCTTCCCGCAGAAGGAGCACTTCAGCAGGTCGCCGCCGTCACCGATACGTGCCATGACCGCTGACCCCGTCCCCTCCGGCGCGTCCTCCGATGACGCACCTGACCGTGTTCGTGCCTTCGACAGTACCCGGCGTTCCCCGGTTTCGGGGAGACGCTGCGATGCCGCGATCCTGGCATGCGCTTCTGCGGCCGCGGCCACGCACGCGCCACGCGGCGGGACGGCCGGGCGTGTCGTGCCCCGGCCGTGTCGCCCGGCTCCGCTCAGTCACCGGGCGACACCCCAGGAAACCATCCGCGGACGGCGGAACGCCCGCGCATGTCCGGCTCGGTGCCGGTGGCATCACTCACGAACGCGACAACTTGCGGTAGGGCAGCACCTCGTCGACGAGTCCGTAGTCCACGGCGTCGTTCGCCGTGAGGATCTTGTCCCGATCGATGTCCTCGTGGATCTCCTCGGACGTCTTGCCGGTGTGCGTCGCGAGCGTGCCCTCCATGAGCTTCCGCATCCGCTCCACCTCGGCGGCCTGGATCTCCAGGTCGGAGACCTGGCCGTAGAGGCCCTCCACCGAGGGCTGGTGGATGAGCACGCGGGAGTTCGGCAGGGCGAGCCGCTTGCCCTTCGTGCCCGCGGAGAGGATCACCGCGGCCGCCGAGGCGGCCTGGCCCAGGCAGATCGTGCTCACGTCCGGCCGCACGTACTGGATCGTGTCGTAGATCGCCATCAGCGCCGTGAACGAACCGCCCGGCGAGTTGATGTAGATCTTGATCTCCCGGTCCGGGTCGTCGGACTCGAGGAAGAGCAGCTGGGCCATGACGTCGTTGGCCGAGGCGTCATCGATCTGCACCCCGAGGAACACGATGCGTTCCTCGAACAGCTTGTTGTACGGGTTGGATTCCTTGACCCCGTAAGGCGTGCGCTCGACGAAGGACGGCAGCACGTAACGGGACTGCGGTAGCTGGAACGAGCTCACGAGAGGTGACTCCTTGTCGCTGGAGTGGTTCACGAAGAGGCTGCACTGGTTGCACGCCGCCGCTGTCCGCAGCGGTTGCGCACCCGCGACCGCGACCGGACGCGGCACGTCGAGGAGGCTCAGCTCTGCGGCAGGTTCGCCGCCGACGCGATGTGGTCGACGAAGCCGTACTCCTGGGCCTCCCGCGCGGTGAACCAGCGGTCGCGGTCGGAGTCCTGGAGGATCTTCTCCGGCGTCTGGCCCGTCTGCTCCGCGATCAGCTCGGCCATCTCCCGCTTGTGCTTGGAGAACACGTCCGCCTGGATCGCGATGTCCGAGGCCGTGCCGCCCAGCCCGGCCGAGGGCTGGTGCATCATGATCCGCGCGTGCGGCAGCGAGAACCGCTTGCCCTGGGCGCCCGCCGAGAGCAGGAACTGCCCCATCGACGCGGCGAAGCCCATCGCGACGGTGGCGACGTCCGGCTTGACCAGCTGCATCGTGTCGTAGATGGCCATGCCCGCGGTCACCGAGCCACCCGGCGAGTTGATGTACAGCGCGATGTCCCGCTCCGGATCCTCCGCGGCCAGCAGCAGCAGCTGCGAGCAGATCTGGTTGGCCAACGTGTCCTCGACCTGCGTGCCGAGGACGATGATGCGTTCCCGCAACAGCCGCTCGTACACCGAGTCGGTCAACGAGAGCCCGTTGGACGTGGTGGTTCGCATCTGCGGCGACCCGTCGGACGCCGGTTGAGTCAGGTGCTGCGTCACGATTCCCTGCCTTACTCCCACAACTGGGCTTTCCCGCCGAGGGCGAGGGTCTACAGTGGACCGCGCAAGACGCCGAGCGGCTTTCGCGGTTGCGGGCTCACCCCCGGTGTGATCCGCTGACGTCGACCCTAACGAACGTGGGCGGCACCAGCTTCCCAGTACCGCCCACGTTCGCTCAGAGCATGTTCCTGTGATGTGCCGGCGCGTCAGCCGTCCTTCTGCTCCGACTCCCGGTCCGCCGAGTCCCGGTCCTGCGACTCGGCGGAATCCTCCGCTGACGCGACCTCGCCCTCGACCTCCGTGATGGACGGCGCGGACTCCTCGTCCTGGTCACCGCCCTCGTTCTCGGTGCCGAACAGCTCGTCCATGTCCAGCTCGTTGCCGGAGGCGTCGGTGATCGTCGCCTGCCGCACGACGTTGAACAGCGCCTTGCTGCGGCGGACGTCGGCGTAGATCGCGCCCAGTTGACCGGACTGCTGCACCTGCTGCACGAACTGGTCGGGGCTCATGCCCGACTGCTGCGCCTGGTACATGATCCGCTCGGTGAGCTCGTTGTCCGAGACGGACACGTCCTCGGCGTCGGCGATGGTGTCCAGGATCAGCTGGGTCCGGACGGCCTTCTCCGCTTCCTGGCGGGTCTCGGCGTCCCAGTCCTCGCGGGTCCGGCCCTGCTGCCGCAGCGACTCGTTGAACTGCTCGTCGTCGTGGTCGAACGGGTGCACCGCGTCGTGGTGCCGCGTCTCGATCTCGGACTCGACCGCCTGCTCCGGCACCGGCACCTCGGTGCTGTCCAGCAGGGCCTGCAGGACCTGGTCCCGGGCCTCCATGCCCTGCTGCATCCGCTTGACGCGCCCCATGCGCTCGCGCAGGTCGGCCATGAGCTCGTCGATCGAGTCGAACTCGCTCGCCATCTGCGCGAACTCGTCGTCGGCCGCGGGCAGGTGCCGCTCCTTGACCGAGCCGACCGTGGCGGTCACCTCCGCCTCGCGCTCGGCGTGCTCGCCCGCGACCAGCGTCGTCGTGAACGTCGTGGTCTCACCCGCGCTCAAACCGGTGATCGCGTCGTCGAGGCCCTCGATCAGGTTGTTCGAGCCGACCTCGTGGGACAGGCCGCTGGTGCTGGCGTCCTCGACCTCCTCGCCGTCGACCGTGGCCGACAGGTCGAGGGTGACGAAATCGCCCTGCTGGGCGGCGCGGTCCACCCCGGTGAGGGTCCCGAAGCGGGCCCGCAGGGTGTCGAGCTGCTCGTTGATCTCCTCGTCCGTGAGCTCGACGTCGTCCACGGTCACCGACAGCTCGCCGAAGGCGGGCAGGGTGACCTCCGGGCGGACGTCGACGTCGGCGGTGAACTCGATCTGCTCGCCGTCGGCGATGTTGGTCACCTCGATGTCCGGGCGGCCGAGGGGGCTCACCTCGGTGCTGTTGACCGCCTCGAGGTACTTCGACGGGACTGCCTCATTGACGACCTCGTCGAGCACTGGGGCACGACCGATGCGGCTTTCCAACACCCGGGCCGGCACCTTCCCCGGCCGGAAACCGGGGATGCGGACCTGCTGGGCGAGTGCCTTGTACGCGCGGTCGAAGTTCGGCTTGAGCTCGTCGAACGGCACCTCGACATTGATCCGGACGCGCGTCGGGCTCAGGTGCTCGACGGTGCTCTTCACGTGGTCTCCTAGTCGAACGTGCTTGCTCCCGGCGCTTTGCCTGTCGGGGTGACCGGACGAACCGCCGTCGGCCGAATCGCCGCTGTCACGCCCGCCGATGCCGGGCTGACCACTGAGTCTATTGCTTCGCGCGGCGGGTGCGCGCTCCGGGGTCAGCTGCTGCGGAGCACATCGGCACCACCCGTGACGGGCGGGCACGAACGCCACAGCGCACACCACCGCCACCGGCGGCGCCCGCTCAGCGACGCGGAGGCGGCACGGCGGTGCCGACCTGCGACGGGCCGACCTGGGCGGGGATGTCCGGCTCGGGGCCGTCGACCCCGAGGGACACGCCGACGAGCACCGCGACCGCGAGCATCAACCCGGCGCACACGAGCACCGCGGACCAGCGGGGCGGCGAGGGGAATCTGTCCACGCCGTGGGGATCGCCCGATTCGCCGTGATCGTTACCCGTTCGGCGGGATCGCTCGCTGCGCTCCGTGACCGGCACCCGCGATGACCCTCGGTGACCGACGCCCTCCGTTCTCGGCCGGGGCCGTCCGGAGGCGCCGACCCCGCGGGGCACCCGGACCGCGGTCGCGGAGCGCGACGCGGAGGCGGCCGCCCGTCGCGCGACGGGCGGCCGTCCGGTCGGGGTGGCGGGATTTGAACCCACGGCCCCTCGCACCCAAAGCGAGTGCGCTACCAAACTGCGCCACACCCCGGTCGCGTCCGCCCTGCGGACACCCTGCCGGGAGCCTATCGCGCACGGGCCGGTTCGAACACGCGTGGTCGACTCCGCACGGCCCGCGGACGTGGCGGGGGCGGGCGAGAACGGGACGGGTCGACCTGCAGGCCTGGGCGGGCGGAGTCCAGGACGGGGCGGATGACACCGCTGCCGCGGGCTGGGTTACGATCTCACCGGGCGGTCGCAACGGCCCCCCAGTTGGTCGGTCCAGTTGGCGGATCCCGCCGGTGGCACCGGCGAACCGCGGAATCCGGCGCGGATTCCGACAACGGAACACGCGGGCGTAGCTCAATGGCAGAGCCCCAGCCTTCCAAGCTGGTTATGCGGGTTCGATTCCCGTCGCCCGCTCTGCACGGGGTGCGTCGGCGCGATGCCGGCGCACCCCAACCTCATCGCAGGGTCCTCATCGTAGGGTCCTCATCGCGGGGTTCTCGGCGCGAGCACGTTCCCCCGCGTTCCTCCTCCGTTCCCGGTCGCCCGTCCGCTGGGCCCGTCCGCTGGGCCCGTCCGCTGGGCCCGCTTGCTGGGGGCGCTTGCTGGGGCCCGGCACCGCTCCCGCCGCTGGACCGCCCCTCCACCATCGCGCGCCGCGACCCCTACGCTGGGCGCACTCGGCGGTGCGCCCCCGGGACGGCTTTGACACGACCGGCGTGAGATAGCTCAATCTGACGCCACAGGCGAAAGGAACCGTGCAGTATGTGTGGTGTGATCGACATGCCACACGCCGATCAGGTCCGGAACTACGCCCGCTGGCGCCCCGGGTGGCACGCCGGGCGCACGAGCTACGCCTGGCTGCTGTCACTGGGCGGCCAGCCTGGTCTGCGTGACCTCGTCAACCAGTACCAGTACGCACTGCGCGACCTCCCCGGTTTCGACCCCGTTCCCCTGGAGTGGATGCACATCCTGGTCCAGGAGATCGGCTTCTCCGACGAGGTGGACCGGTCGGAGCTGGACTCGCTCGTCCCGGCGGTGCGCGAACGCATCACCGGCACGGCCCCGCTGTCGCTGGTGTTCCAGCGCGCGGTCGTGCTGCCGGAGTCGCTGGCGCTTCCCGCGGAACCGCAGTCCACCGTGCGGGAGCTGCGCAGCTCGGTGCGCTCCGGGCTCGCCGACGTGCTCGGCGAGGACCAGCTCCCGGGCGAGCCGGAGGACATCGACCAGCACATCAGCCTGGCGCACTCGAGCCAGGACGGTCCCGCGATCTTCGCCGTGGCCACCCTCGGTGCCACCACCGTCGACCCGGCTTCGGTCCGCGTGCCCTCGCTGTCGCTGGTCGAGCTCAACCGCGACCACTCCTGCTCCGAGTGGGAGACGATCGCCGAGCTCCCCTTCGACGGTTCACCCGAGTGACGCGGGCTCCCGGCGGACGCGGCCCCGCGGGTGACGCGGGCACCGGGGACCGCCCGGCGGGCGGAGCGGGGCGCGGTGCTGCCGCGCTCGCCGCCCGCGCCGCAGCACCGCGGCGTCCCGTCCCGGAGCCGCCCGCCGAAACCGGCCGCTCGGGTTCCGCGCAGGAGTAGGCTCGACGACGAACGGTCGTGTGCGGGAGGCAACGCGTGGAAGCGCTCATCATCATCGTGCTCGCAACGGCGGTCCTCCTGGCCGCCGTCTGGTGGTCGCGCCAGAAGGCCGAGGCCGCGCGCCAGCGGGAACTCGACGACGCCAAGGCGGAGGCGCGCCGCTGGGTCGAGCGGCTCGGCGGCCAGGTGCTGCACCTCGTGGGGACCAACGACGCCGCGAAGCAGGCCCTCGCCGATGCGTCGGAGCGGCACACCGCGGCCACCTCCCAGCTGGAGCAGGCGACGAGCACCCAGCAGGCCCGGTTGACCACGGACACCGCTCTGGAAGGGCTGTACTACGCGCGCGCCGCGCGCACCGCCATGGACATGGACCCGGGACCGGAGCTGCCGGACACCTCGGGACGCGCCCGGGCCGGCCGGGTCACCGAGTACCGCGAGGTGGAGGTCGAGGGCCAGCAGCAGGTCGCCTCGCCCTCGCCGACCGAGCAGACCCCGCACTACTACCCCGGCGGCACCGTGGCCGGGCGCCCCGTGCCCGAGGGCTGGTACAGCCAGCCGTGGTGGAAGCCGGCGCTCGTGGCCGGCGCTTGGGGCGCGGGTTCGTTCCTGCTGATGAGCACGCTGTTCACCGGTATGGCCGGGGTGCCCGCGGCCGCCATGGCCGCCGACGGCGGCGGCGACATGGGCGGCGACGCCGGTGACATGGGGGGCGACGGCGGTGACGCCGGTGACATGGGCGGTGACATGGGCGGCGACGGCGGCGGGCTCTTCGACGGCTTCGACTTCGACTTCTGACGAGCCGCGGAATCCCCCGAAGTCCTACCGCGGGTCCTTCTGGCAGGCGGGGCACCAGTAGAGGTGCCTGCCGGCCAGCTTCTCGGTGAGCACTTCGCTGCCGCAGACGAGGCAGGGCATGCCGGCGCGGCGGTAGACGTACACCTCGCCGCCGTGCCGGTCGCGCCGGGGTTCGCGGCCCGTGGCGACGGGATCGTGCTCGGGGCGGACCGTGTCGATGCGCCCGGACCGCACGCCGTCGTGCATGAGGGCGACGAGGTCGGCCCAGACGCCCTCCCACTGCTGCGGCGTGAGGTCGCGCCCGGGGGTGTGCGGCGGGACGCCGCGGCGGAACAGCACTTCGGCGCGGTAGACGTTGCCGACCCCCGCGAGCACCGCCTGGTCCATGAGCAGCGCGGCGATCGTGGTGCGGCTGCGGGAGACGCGGCGCCAGGCGCGCTCCGGGTCGGCGTCCGAGCGCAGCGGGTCCGGGCCGAGCCGTTCGCGGACGGCGGCCGCTTCGCCGGGGGTGAGCAGTTCGCAGGCCGCGGGCCCGCGCAGGTCCGTGCCGTGCGTACCGCCGAGCAGGCGCATGCGCACCTGGCCGCGGGGTTCGGGCGCGGGCAGCTCGAACTCGGTGAACGTGCCGTACAGCCCGAGGTGGACGTGCACGGTCCGATCACCGTCGTAGGTGTGGAACAGGTGCTTGCCGTGGGCTTCCGCGGAGCGCAGCACGGCGCCGTCGATCCCGGCCGCGCCCGCGGCGAACCGCCCCTGCGGGCTGGACGCGCGCACGGGGCTTCCGGCGTAGCGCTGCTCGTGCAACCGCGCGAGCCGGTGCAGGGTGTGACCTTCGGGCATGGCTGATCGCAGACCGCGCAGATCGGTCCCGGCCCGCGGGGCGGGCCGGGACGCGGTGGTCAACGGTGGGGCCGCCGGGGCGGTCAGTTCGGCAGCGCGGGCGGCTGACCGGTCTTCTCGTAGTCGCCCAGCATGTCGATGCGCCGCTGGTGCCGGCCGCCCTCGAACTCGGTGGTCAGGAAGGCGCGGAGGATGCCCTCGATCTCCTCGGTGCTGTGCATCCGCGCACCGATGCCGGCGACGAGCGCGTTGTTGTGCTTGCGGGAGAGCTCGGCGGTCTCCGCGTTCCACGTCAGCGCGGCCCGCACCCCGGGGACCTTGTTCGCGGCGATCTGCTCGCCGTTGCCGGAGCCGCCGATGACGACCCCGAGGCTGCCCTCGTCCGCGGCGACCCGGCGGGCCGCTTCGACGCAGAACGGCGGGTAGTCGTCCTCGGCGTCGTAGACCTCCGGGCCCACGTCGACCGGTTCGTACCCGTTCTCGCGCAGCCACGCGAGCAGGTGCTTCTTCAGTTCGAAACCTGCGTGATCAGAGCCTAGGTAGACGCGCACGCCGCGCAGTCTGCCAAACGCGTCCCGCCGCTCGGCAGCCCGGTAGGCTCTCCGCCGGGTGCCCGGTCGGATCCGCGCCGCGGCCGGTCCGCCCGCTCGTCCCGTTCCCCGCGCCCGACCGCACCGGAGGTGGCCGCCGTGCCGTGGCACACGCTCGCCACCGGGGTGCGCATCCGCACCCACTCCGATCTGGACCTGACGGTCGGGCTCGTCACGGGAACGCGCGCGGCGCTGGTGGTCGACTCCCGGGGTGATGCGGAGCAGGGCGCGGAGCTGGCCCGCGAGGTGCGCGGGCTGACCGCGCTGCCGGTGCAGCTGGTGGTCACGCACGGCCACTTCGACCACTGCTTCGGCGGCGGGGCGCTGCGCGCCGAGCGCGTGTGGGCCCACCGCGACTACACCGCGTTCCTCGCCGCGACCGCCGAGCAGCAGCGGCAGCACTGGGCGGAGCACTTCGCCGAGGGCGGGGACGCGGCGCGGGCCGCCGCGCTGCGCCGCGCGGTTCCCGTGGCCGCGGACCGCACCGTGGCGGAGCGGGCGCACCTCGACCTCGGCGGGCGCACCGCGCGGTTCGTCCACTTCGGACGCGGGCACACCGACCACGACCTGCTCGTGCTCGTCGAGGACGCCGGTGTCGTGTTCACCGGCGACCTCGTCGAGCAGGCCGGACCGCCGGACTTCGAGCACGCCCACCCGGCGCAGTGGCCGTCCGCGCTGGACGCGCTGCTCGCCGACCGCAGCTGGAGCACGGCCGTCCCGGGGCACGGCGAACCCGTGGACCGCGCGTTCGTGCGGCGCCAGCGCGACGACCTCGCCGCGCTGGCCGGGCTGTGCCGCGCCGCCGCGGACGGGGAGATCGGCGGGGGCGAAGCGCTGTCCCGCTCCCCGTTCCCCGCCGAAACCACCGCCGCGGCCCTGCACCGCTGCGGCCTGCGCTGACCCCGGTTCCACCCCGAAGCGTCGACCGGAGCCCGGGGGAGTCCGCGGATGGGCTGTTGAGGGGCGGGGGACGGGGGCAGCTGGGAGGAACCTCCGTCAAGACCCCGCTGCGGGATCCCCGACACCGGGTAGCCACCTGCTCCCAGCTGCCCCCGAGCACAGCTCGATCACACCTGCGGGTCCTCGTTCCGCGTCCTCTTCAGCTCGAAGAAGTACGGGTACCGCGCCAGCGACACGGCACCGTCGAACATGGCCGCGGCCTCCTCCCCGGTGGGGACCCGCGTGATGACCGGACCGAAGAACGCCACGCCGTCCACGTGCAGCGTCGGCGTGCCGACGTCGTCGCCGACCGGGTCCATCCCGGCGTGGTGGCTGCTGCGCAGCGCCTCGTCGTGCTCGGTGCTGTCCGCGGCCGCGGCGAGCTCGGCGGGCAGGCCGGCTTCCTGCAGGGACTCGGCGATGACCCCGTCGAAGTCCGAGCGGCCCTGCCCGTGCAGCCGGTCGCCCATGGCGGTGTACAGCGGTTCGAGGACCTCGTTGCCGTGCTGCTGCTCCGCGGCGATCGCCACGCGCACCGGGCCCCACGCCTTGCTCATGAGCTCCTGGTAGTCCGCGGGCAGGTCGCGCCCCTCGTTGAGCACGGCCAGGCTCATCACGCGGAAGCTCAGGTCCACGTCGCGGACCCGGGCCACTTCGAGGATCCAGCGCGAGGAGATCCACGCGAACGGGCAGGCCGGGTCGAAGTAGAAGTCCACCTTCGGGCGGGACGTCGTCATCGCATCTCCTTGCATCCGTCGTGCGGTGCCCGGTCGGCGCACCGCCCCACCGGAACAACCCGCGCGGCCCGCCGCGTCATCCCGCGCTCGATGACACGCGCGTGCGCACCCGCCCGCGATGTCCGGACCCGCCGTCGTGATTGGATGCGGCTGTCGACGCATTCGCGCCGGTGAAAACCGATCCAACGAGCAACGAGGTGATCCGTGGCACCGCCGAACCTCACCCGCGAACAGGCCCAGGAGCGCGCGGCCCTGCTGCGCGTGCAGTCCTACGTCGTCGAACTGGATCTGTCCGACGGCGCGGGCGGCTCCGAGGTCGCGACGTTCTCCTCGACCACCACGGTGCGGTTCACCAGCGACCAGGTCGGCGCGGAGACCTGGATCGACCTGATCGCCACCCGCGTCCACCGCGCCGCGCTCAACGGTGTCGAGCTCGACCTGTCCGACTACGACGAGTCCACGGGGATCCGGCTGCCGGAGCTGGCCGCGGACAACGAGCTCGTCGTCCACGCGGACTGCTACTACACCAACACCGGTGAGGGGCTGCACCGCTTCGTCGACCCCGTGGACGGGGCCGTCTACCTGTACAGCCAGTTCGAGACCGCTGATGCGAAGCGCATGTTCGCCTGCTTCGACCAGCCGGACCTGAAGGCCGCGTACCAGCTGACGGTGCACGCCCCGGAGTCGTGGAAGGTCATCTCGAACGCCGCGGCCGAGGTGGTCGAGGCGAACCCGAACGGCTCGCTGCGGCACGTGTTCGCGACGACGCCGCCCATGTCGACCTACCTGGTCGCGCTCGTCGCCGGCCCCTACGCCGAGTGGCGCGACGTCTTCCGCGGCGAGGAGGGGGACATCCCGCTGGGGCTGTACTGCCGCGCCTCGCTGGCCGAGCACTTCGACCCGGAGCGCCTGTTCACCGAGACCAAGCAGGGTTTCGCGTTCTACCACCGGGCGTTCGGCGTGCCCTACCCGTTCGGCAAGTACGACCAGTGCTTCGTGCCCGAGTTCAACGCCGGGGCGATGGAGAACGCGGGCTGCGTCACCTTCCGCGAGGACTACGTGTTCCGGTCCAAGGTGACCGGTTACTTCTACGAGCGCCGCGCCGAGACCGTGCTGCACGAGATGGCGCACATGTGGTTCGGCGACCTGGTGACGATGCGCTGGTGGGACGACCTGTGGCTCAACGAGTCGTTCGCCACCTGGGCGAGCGTGCTGTGCCAGGTCGACGCCACGCAGTACGAGCACGCCTGGACCACGTTCGCGAACGTGGAGAAGTCCTGGGCCTACCGGCAGGACCAGCTGCCGTCCACGCACCCCATCGCCGCCGACATGACGGATCTGCAGGCGGTCGAGGTCAACTTCGACGGCATCACCTACGCCAAGGGCGCGTCGGTGCTCAAGCAGCTGGTCGCCTACGTCGGCCTGGAGAACTTCCTGGCCGGGCTGCGCGTCTACTTCGACCGGCACGCGTGGGGCAACGCCACGCTGGGCGACCTGCTGCAGGCCCTGGAGGAGTCCTCCGGCCGGGACCTGTCCTGGTGGAGCGCGCAGTGGTTGGAGACCACCGGGCTGAACACGCTGCGGCCCGAGTTCGAGACGGACGCCGCGGGGCGGTTCACCTCGTTCGCCGTGCTGCAGGAGGGGGCGCAGCCGGGCGAGGGCGAGCTGCGCACGCACCGGTTGGCCATCGGCGTCTACGACGACCAGGACGGCCGGCTCGTCCGGCGGCACCGCGTGGAGACCGACGTCTCCGGCGAGCGCACCGAGGTGCCGGACCTCGTCGGCGTGCACCGCGGTCAGCTCGTGCTCGTCAACGACGACGACCTGACCTACTGCTCGCTGCGGTTGGATCCGGATTCGCTGCGCACCGTTGTGGAGCGGATCGGTGATCTGGAGGGGTCGCTGCCGCGCGCGCTGTGCTGGTCGACCGCGTGGGAGATGACGCGGAACGCGGAGATGCGCGCCCGCGACTTCGTCGACCTCGTCGTCGGCTCCTCGGCGGCGGCCGGCATCGGCGCGGAGACCGAAGTCGGCGTGGTGCAGCGGGTTCTCATGCAGGTCCAGACCGCGCTGGCGTCCTATGTGGATCCCTCCTGGCAGGACGCGGGCTGGCGGCGGTTCACCGGCAGGTTGTTCGAGCTCGCGCGCCGGGCCGAGCCGGGTTCGGACCACCAGCTGGCCTTCGTCACCGCGCTGGTCGGGTGCGTCCTGGACGACGAGCAGCTCGGGGTGCTGCGCGGCTGGCTGGACGGTTCCGCCCCGCTGGAGGGGCTGCACGTCGACACGGATCTGCGGTGGCAGCTGCTGCAGGCGCTCGTGGCGCACGGCGCCGCCGAGGAGTCCGAGATCGACGCGCAGCTCGAGCAGGACTCCACCGCCACGGGCCAGCGGCGCGCCGAGCGGGCGCGGGCGCTCATCCCCACCGCGGAGAACAAGCGGCGCGCCTGGCAGCGCGCGGTGCACGACGACGAGCTGCCGAACGCGATCAACGAGGCGATCATCGGCGGGTTCAGCCACCCGAACCAGAAGGAGCTGCTCGCCGACTACGTGCACACCTACTTCGCCGAGGTCGACGACGTCTGGCAGCGGCGGTCGAGCGAGCGGGCCCAGCCGACGGTGATCGGCCTGTTCCCCTCGTGGGCCGTTTCCGAGGACACGGTCGCCGCCGCGGACGCGTGGTTGGCCGACGAGCACCCGCCGGCGCTGCGGCGGCTCGTCTCGGAGGGCCGCGCCGGGGTGGTCCGCGCGCTGGCGGCGCGGGCGTTCGACCGCGGCGAGCAGCCCACCGGGTGACCCTCCGGTGGGATGACCACCGGGCGCGGCCGGGGGCGGGCAGCGCGCCCGCCCCCGGCCGTCGTGCTCCCGGCGGAACTCCGCCTGCCGCCGCCGCGCTCCCGGCCGGAGTCCGGGTGCGATCGGCCGGAGTCCGGGTGCGGTCGCTGCACGCCGGCCGCAGGCGCCGCTCGGGCCCTCGCGTTCCCCCGGCTGCGCGGCGGGGCGTTCGCGGCTGCGTCGTCGACCCGCGGAGCGGTCACCCGCTTCGAGCGGTTCGGCCTGCTCCGGACGCGACCGGGCGGCGCCGCCCGGGTTCGCCGACCGCAGGCGTCACTCGGGGTGGTCGGACCGCTGACCGGCCGCGTCGGCCAGCATGCGCAGCCCGCTCACCAGCCCTTCGGTGAGCTCGCCCTCCTGGAACGAGGCCATCATGCTCATGGCGGCCAGCTGGCAGCTGCGGTCGGTGATGCGCCGGTGCGCCTCCTCGCCGGTGACGATCTCGAACGTGCGCTGCCCGGGCGAGACGGCGATGAGCACGCCGGGCGAGGCGTACTCGCCGAGACCGGCGTGCAGCTCCTCGGCGCGCGCACGGCTGTCCTCGCCGAGGCCGCCGAGGTAGATGGCGAACTCGAGGCCGGTGCTGCGGCTGGACAGCACGAGGGCCTCGTCGATCCGCTCCAGCTGGGTGGGGCTGAACGGCAAGCGGTACGCGTCCGGCTCGACGCGGCGGGCGATGGACAGCCTGCCGGCGTCCATCACGACCTCACCGGAGCCCGGTTCAGCATCGGACTGCGCGGGACCTCCCGCGACCTCACCAGTTGCCACGTGCGCCTCCCCGAGCCGTATCGGGACGTGTGCCCCCGGCCGCACCGGTGTCGGTGTCGACGGGCACCGCCCTGCTCACCTCGACCGGGTCCGCGACCCAGAGCACCGGAGAGAAGTTCCAATCCTGACCTGCGCGGTAGCGCGGGCGGGTGAGCCGCGGCCACATCACCACGAGCGTGATCAACGCGTAGATGGCCGCCGGGATCACCGCCAAGACGAGCACAGCCTCAACGACAGTCACGGGTCGTACGGTATCCGATGAGTCCCCTTCGACGCGCCACTGCCGCCTCCCCGATTCGACATCGCCGCGCTGCCGCCGCGGCCGCTCCGGGAGGGGCGCCGCACTGCCCAGCCGGAATCACCCGAAATCACCTGGACGCGCAGAAAACCGTAGCGGAGTGTGACGCAGTTCACCTACTATGGCTCAAACGGAGCACAGCCGGAACCCGTCCGAGCCCATCCAGCGGTATACGCAGCGGGGCAACTTGGAGGCTTGTACCGAGAACGAGGCGGTTCTAAATTTCACCTGTATGGATCTTGCGTGACCGTCCACGCACGTTCCACGAACCAGCGAACCGCGGAGGAAGCACCCATGGCAACCACGAGGACCCCGAGTGGATCGCAATCCGTCGCCCGCACGGGTGGGAGGCGAACACGCAACGCGCACGGCGTGCGGATCAGCGGCCGGCACACCGGCTCGCGCGGGGCCGCGCGGTGCGGCGTGCGGATCAGCGGCCACCGCGGCGTGCGCATCAGCTGACCGCGCGAGCCGGCGGATCCAGCCCCGCTCCGACGCTCCGGGGACGACGGCGGGACGAGGACGCGGGAACGCCCGGGGGGCAGGACCACCGGTAGCTCACCGACCGCTCACGCGGTCGGCTCACCGGTCGCTCACGCGGCGACCTCGCCGAGGTACGGCAGCCACGTCGGGTCGGTCTCCACGCCCATCAACCGCCAGTGCCGCCCGTGCGGCGCGCGCGGCGCCACCGACAGCCGCCAGCCCAGCTCGGCCAGCGTCCGGTCGGCCTTGCGGTGGTTGCACTTGCGGCAGGAAGCCACGCAGTTCTCCCAGGTGTGCTGCCCGCCGCGGCTGCGCGGGATCACGTGGTCGACCGTCTCGGCCTTCGCGCCGCAGTAGGCGCACCGGTGGTCGTCCCGCGCCAGCAGCGCCGCGCGGCTGAGCGGCACCCGACCGCGGTAGGGCACGCGCACGAACGTGCGCAGCCGGATGACCGAGGGCACGGCCACCGCGTGGTTGGCCGAGCGCAGCACCACGCCGGCCTCGTCGCCGTGCACGAGCTCGGCCTTGCCGCACACGAGCAGCACCACCGCGCGCCGCAGCGGCAGCGCCGTCAGCGGCTCGAACGTGGTGTTCAGCAGCAGCACCCGCCGCCGCGCGGCTCGCGCGGGATCCCCGCGCGCCGGTGCGCGGTTCCCCGCCACGCAGCGCGCGGAAACCGCCGCCGGCTCGACGGCGGCTCCGCGCGCGGAGCCGCCGTCCGGCGTGTTCGTCGGAGTCCGTTGCAGGTCGGGCACGCGACCACCTCCACGGGCTGTCCGGCAACAGTCGACCACACACGCCGACCCGAACGCACGTGTGATTCGTCACGCCAGCTTCCACCGGACCGCACGACCATTCTCCGCCACTTCCGGAGCTCTCCCCGGGCGCCTTCCCCGACAGCGTGGTCACCTGGTCGAGCGAGAGCTCCGCGCTCCGAGGGGATTCCGTATCGTCAGTGCCGTGAGCGAGCCGCCATTCCAGTCCTCCCCGAACTCCCCGACTCCGCTGCCCGCCTACCCCGAGGCGGAGCGCGAAGACCGGGTCGACGTCCTGCACGGCCGTCCCGTCAGCGACCCGTACCGCTGGCTGGAGGACCCGCAGGACCCCCGCACGGTGAAGTGGAGCGAAGCTCAGGACGAGCTCGCCCGCGCGCACCTCGACGCGCTGCCCGACCGCGAGGCGATCACCGAGCGCATGTCCGAACTGCTCGCCGCGGGATCGGTGGGCACGCCGACCTGGCGCGCCGGCCGCGCCTTCTTCACGCGCCGGGCTCCCGGTGAGGAGTTCGCCGTGCTGCACGTGCGCGAACCGGACGGCACCGAGCGCGCGCTGCTGGACGTCATGCAGCTCGACCCGAGCGGCCTGACGACGCTCGACCGGTGGTCGCCGAGCCGCGAGGGCGACCGGCTCGCCTACCAGATCTCGGTCGGCGGCGACGAGGAGTCGCTGCTGCACGTGCTCGACGTGAGCACCGGCGAACTGCTCGAGGGCCCCATCGACCGGTGCCGCTACTCCCCCGTGTCCTGGCTGCCCGGCGGCGAGGAGTTCTGCTACGTGCGGCGCCTGCCGCCGGAGGAGGTCCCGGAGGACGAGCGGCAGTTCCACCGCCGCGTGTGGCGGCACCGCGTCGGCAGTTCCCCGGAGGAGGACGTCCTGCTGCACGGGGACGGCCTCGACCCGACCTACTTCTTCGGCACGAGCGTCTCCCGCGACGGGCGCTGGCTGGTGATCAACGGCAGCCCCGGCACCGCGCGCAAGGACTCGGTGTGGCTGGTCGACCTCGACCCCGCGGCCGCGCGGCCGAAGCGGCAGATCGTCGACACCACCGAGGGGTTCCGCGCGCACGCCTGGGTCGAACCGGACGGGCGGCTGCACGTGCTGACCACGCGCGACGCGCCCCGCTGGGAGCTGTTCACGGCGGACCCGCACCGGCCCGAGCAGCAGCACTGGAGCAGGCTGCTCGGCGCGGACCCCGAGGCGGTGCTCGAGGCCGTGCGCTGGTTCGACCCGGGCGACGGGCGACCGCTGCTCGCGGCGCTGCGCACGCGGCACGCCGTCTCCGAGATCACCCTGCACGACCCGGGCAGCGGTGCGGCCGTGCGCGAGCTCCCGCTGCCGGGCACCGGCCAGGTCACCGGGCTCAGCACCGTCGACGAGCACACCGGGGGCGGCGCCGAGCACCTGTGGTTCGGCTGGACCGACTTCGCCACCCCGCCGTGCGTGCACCGCTACACGCACACCACCGGTGAGGTCGTGCTCGACCAGCGGGCCCCCGGGGCGAACCGGTTGCCCGAGGTGCGCACCCACCAGGTGACCTACCGCTCCGCCGACGGCACACCGGTGCGGATGTTCCTGCTCACCCCGACCGAGCGGCCCGACGGGCCGCGTCCGGCGCTGATGACCGGCTACGGCGGTTTCTCGCTGTCCCGCGAACCCGGCTACGCACCGACCGCCCTGGCCTGGGTGGCCGCCGGCGGCGTGTGGGCGCTGCCCTCGCTGCGCGGCGGCGGCGAGGAGGGCGAGCAGTGGCACCGCGCGGGCATGCGGGAGAACAAGCAGAACACCTTCGACGACTTCCACGCCGCGGCGGAGCACCTGATCGCCGAGGGGTGGACCGACGGCGAGCGGCTGGCGATCTCCGGCGGCTCCAACGGCGGGCTGCTCGTCGGCGCGGCGCTGACCCAGCGGCCCGAGCTCTACCGCGCGGTGGTGTGCTCGGCTCCGCTGCTGGACATGGTGCGGTTCGAGCACTTCCTGCTCGGACGCCTGTGGACCGAGGAGTACGGCTCCAGCGAGCACCCCGAGGAGCTGGGGTGGCTGCTGTCGTACTCCCCGTACCACCACGTGCACCCCGGCGCGGCGTACCCGTCGGTGCTGTTCAGCGTGTTCGAGTCGGACACGCGGGTGGATCCGCTGCACGCCCGGAAGATGTGCGCCGCGCTGCAGCACGCGACCGAGCCCCCGCTCGCGGCCCAGTCCCCGAGCGCGGGGGTCGCCGCCCGGCCGCGGCCCGTGCTGCTGCGCCGGGAGACGGAGGTGGGGCACGCCGCCCGTTCGGTCTCGCGCACGGTGGGCCTCGTCGCCGACCAGCTCGCGTTCCTGTCCGCGGCCACCGGCCTGCACTGGGTGACGGAATCGCCCGAATCTCCTGATCACACGGCGTGAGACGCTGCACAAAAATCGGCGATCCAGGTAACGAACGAGCATCGTCGTTCGACTACCCGAGTGATGCGCGCCGTCCCGTCCACCCCGGACGGCGGCGACCCCCGACGCCGCGCACGGCGCGCATCCCCCCGTCATCCCCCGATGGAGACCGCCGAGCATGGAACTACCCGATCTCTCGCAGCCGAAGTGCGTGGAGGACGTGGGCAGCTGGTGCCACGGCGTGTTCCGCATGACCGGCAACGAGTGGCTCGCCGCGTCGGCCGACTTCTTCCTGGCCAAGCCGTTCAAGATCCTGCTCATCCTCGTGGTGGCCTACACGGTCCGCTGGGCCGTGCACCGGGTGATCACGCGGATGACCCAGCCGAACGGGCACACCCCGAAGCTGCTGCAGCCGCTCAAGGAGCGCTCGGACGTGCGCACCAGCGCCGCGCTGTCCGAGCGGCGCCTGCAGCGGGCCCGCACCATCGGCTCGGTGATGAAGTCCGTCGCCTCGCTGCTCATCCTCGGCCTGGCGGTGATGTACATCCTGCAGGTGCTGAGCGTGCCGATCGGGCCGCTGCTCACCTCCGCGGGAGTGCTCGGCATCGCCGTGTCCTTCGGCGCGCAGAACCTCGTCCGCGACTTCCTGTCCGGCATGTTCATGCTCGTCGAGGACCAGTACGGCGTGGGCGACTGGGTCGACGTCGGCGAGGCGACCGGCACGGTCGAGGCGGTGGGCCTGCGCGTGACCACGCTGCGCGACGTGGACGGCACGGTCTGGTACGTGCGCAACGGGGAGATCCTGCGCGTCGGCAACTCCAGCCAGGGATGGGCCGTCGCCGTGCTGGACCTGCCGATCTCGCACTCCAGCGACGTGCAGAAGGCCATCGAGGTGGCCGCCGGGGTCGCCGAGGAGGCCACCCAGAGCGATCCGCTCGCCACCGACTGCCTGGAACCGCCGCAGATGCTCGGCGTGAACCAGATCACCGCGGACACGATCACCCTGCGGTTGACGATTAAAGTGCGCCCCGGCAAGCAGTGGACGGTGCAGCGCCAGTTGCACCGCGAGATCAAGCGGGCCTACGACCACGAGGACATCAAGCCGCCGTACCCGAACGGGCTGCCGCTGGGGCCCGGCAACAGGGCGCACCGCGACTCGACGCAGCCGTGACGGTGCCATCGGGGTGCTGACAGGATGGGGACGTGACTTCGCAGACCTTCTACGACCAGGTGGGCGGCGAGGCGACCTTCGACAAGATCGTGGCGCGCTTCTACCAGGAAGTCGCCTCCGACGAGTTGCTGCGGCCGCTCTACCCGGAGGAGGACCTGGGGCCGGCGCAGGAGCGCCTCAAGCTGTTCCTCATGCAGTACTGGGGCGGCCCGCGCACCTACTCGGACCAGCGCGGACACCCGCGCCTGCGGATGCGGCACGCCCCGTTCAAGATCGGGCTCGCGGAGCGCGACGCGTGGCTGCGGTGCATGCGCATCGCCCTGGACGAGGCGGAGCTGAGCTCCGAGCACCGCCAGCAGCTCTGGGAGTACTTCGAGATGGCCGCGCACAGCATGGTGAATTCGTGGTTCTGACTCGGGTGGCGCGGTGATTGGCAACCAGGAGACGACCGGCCGGCCGTGGTGGCGCGACGCGCTGTTCTACCGCGTGGACGTGCGCACGTTCGCCGATGCCGACGGCGACGGCGCGGGGGATCTCGAGGGCCTGCGGGCCCGGCTCGGCTACACGGAGCTGTTCGGCGCGGACGCGCTCGTCCTCACCGGAGTGCCCTCCCCGGACGGTGATTCGTTCACGGCCCTGGTGGACGAGGTGCACCAGAGCGGCATGCGCGTGCTCATCGCGGCCGACTTCGACCCGCACGAGCAGGACGCGCGGGCGGTGCTGGAACCGTGGCTGCGGCACGGCGTCGACGGCGTGCACCTCGCGCCGCGCGACGACCCGGACGGGGTGGTGCGCGGCATCGTCGACGAGTTCCCCGACCGCATCGTGCTCGGCACCGGCAAGGGGCCGTGGCACCTGGCGTTCAACCTGGAGCTCGCCGTCACCGGCTTCGACCCGGCGGGGCTGCCGGCGGTGATCGACCGCATCCTCGACGGCCCGAACGGCGCGCCCACGCGGCAGGCCTGGGCGATGGCCAGCCGGGACACCGAGAGCAGCCGCACCGAGGCGGCGCTGCGACCGGTGCGGGCGATGGCGCTGGTGCAGCTGGCGCTGCCGGGCGCGGTGTGCCTGCGGCACGGCGAGGAGCTCGGCCTCCCCGGCACCCGGCCGGTGCCGATGCCCTGGGAGGGCGACGCGGCCCCGTTCGGCTTCTCCCCGCTGCCCGGCGAGTGGGAGCAGATCCCGCAGGCGTGGTCCGAGTTCACCGTGGAACGCCAGCTGGAGGACGCCGAGTCCACGCTGTCGCTGTACCGCAAGGCGGTGCAGCTGCGCAACGAGCACTCGGCGTTCATCGGCGACGGCGTCGAGTGGTTCGGTGCCCCGGAGGGGTGCTTCGCGTTCCGGCGCACCGGTCACGGGATCACGTGCGCGCTGAACGTCTCGGCCGGGCCGGTGCCCGCCCCGCCGGGGGAGCTGCTGCTGTCCAGCAGCCCGCTGCGCGACGGCGAGCTGGAACCGGGCACCGCCGCCTGGATCGCGGGCTGAACGAGCCGCGGACTCCCCTACATGAGCAGCGGCAGCAGCGCGTGCCGCCGCCGCACCACGGCGCCGAACCGCGAGTCGATGCGCACCCAGGAATCGGTCGCGCTGACCCGGACGACCTCCTCCTCGGAGGGCTCGGAGACGAGGAAGCCCATGCCGGACAGGGCGAACAGGCACCGCAGCGGCACCTTCACCTCCATCCCCGCGCCGTGCACGGTGAAGACCTCCTGGTCCATCAGCGACGCGGGCGGGGTGCCCTTCGGACCGACGTTCTCGCGGGCGAGGTGAACCCCCTGGTCAGCGACCTCGCCGACGACCTTCGCGGGAAGGTCGTCGACGCGCCGCCAGCCCTCGGGCGGTGGCAGCTCGGAACGCCACATGAGGTCCCGCTCCGGGCCGGGGTCCATCCGCGGCCCGCTGGCCACGGTCAGCGCGGCGAGCAGCTCGCTGCCCTGCACGCTCACGTCGGCCGGTTCGGCCTCCCCCTGCACCACCCGGGTGCACAGCGCGTCGAACGGGGTGGCGGTCCACACATCCAGCAGGCCGGTTCCGGTGCGGTTGCGCAGCCGCACGACGGCCTGCTGCTCCAGGCGCACGGCGCGCGCGACGAACGCGCCGAGGTCCTCGCGCTGCGTCGCCTCCGGCATCCGCAGTTCAGGCACTGGAGTGCTCCACCCCCTCCGGTCGCGCCGCCTCCGGGTGCTCCGGCCCCGGGGCCCGCCAGCGGCCGAGGAACGCGCGCTCCTCGGCCGTCAACCGCCGCGGCCGGCCGGACCCGAGGTCGTACGGGACCATGAGCGTTTCCGCGCTGGCCACCGTTTCCTCGGACAGCGCGGTGTAGTCCACGACGAACGAAGCGGCCTTGACCTCCCGCACGGACATGCGCACCCGCAGCACGCGGTCCGCGTAGAACAGCGGGCTGTGGTAGTCGATCACCACGCGTGCCACCACCATGCCCGCGGACATGCCGTGCAGCCCGTGGCGCTCCGCCTCGGCGAAGAGCATCTCGGCCCGCGCCTGCTCCAGCAGCGTGACCATCGTCGCGTGGTTCACGTGGCCGAACGCGTCCACGTCCGCCCAGCGCAGCGGGACTTCGGCCGCAAAGGCGCCCACCGAACGCTCCTTTCCGCAACAACCTCTAACGCACCATGCCGCGCAGTTCGCGGGCCGCCACGGACAGGGTAGCCAAGTCCAGTCTGCCCGATCCCATGATCTGGGTCAGCACCGAGCGGGCCCGCTGCAGCCGGAAGGAGTTGGCCGACTCCCACCGCGCGATCTTGTCCGCCGCGCTCTGCCCGGGCTCGCTCGTGCGCAGCACGTCCACCGCGATGTCCCGCAGCGTGGCGTAGAAGTCGTCGCGCAGCGCCAACCGCGCCAGCGCGTGCCACCGGTTGCCGCGCTCCAACTGGTTGACCGCCTGGAGCATGCGCTCCGCGTCCAGGTGCTCCCAGAGCGCGTAGTACAGCTCCGCGCTCTCGGCCGGACTGCGCTCGGGCGATACCCCGGCGTCGCGTTCTGCCAGTTCCGCGACCTCGGTGATGTCCAGCAGCGCGAACGAGTCGACCAGAACGGCCACGCGCTCGGCCAGCTGCTCGGGCACGCCCTGCTCGACCCAGGCGCGGATCTTCTCCTCCGCGGCCTCCAGGGCCTGGCCGCTCAGCAAGCTGCGGACGGATCCGGTGAGTTCGCGCACGACCGACTGGAACCGGTTGATCTCGGCGTTGATCGCCAGCGGCTGCGGCCGGTTGGACAGCATCCAGCGCGAGGCGCGGTCGAGCAGCCGGCGGCTCTCCAGCACGAGGTGATCGGTCACCGAGCTGGGCACGCTGCCCGTCAGCCCGTCGATCTCGCGCCACACCTCGTGCAGGTCGTAGATGCCGGTGACCGCGGCGAACGCGCGCACCGCGTCGGTGGCCGTGGCGCTGATCTCCTCGGAGAGCCGGAAGGCGTAGGAGATCCCCGCGTTGTCCACCATCTCGTTGACCAGCAGCGTGGTGATGATCTGCCGCCGCAGCGGGTGGGCGTCGATCGCGTCGGCGTACTGCGAGCGCAGCGGCTCCGGGAAGTACTCGGGCAGGCGCCGGGTGAACGCCTCCTCGTCCGGCAGGTCGCTGGAGAGCACCTCCTCCTTGAGGGAGAGCTTCACGTGCGCCATCAGCGTGGCCAGTTCCGGCGAGGTCAGCCCGTCGCCGGCGCGCTCCCGCCCCTGCACCTCCTCCTGCGAGGGCAGGGCTTCCAGCTCCCGGTCGAGGGAACCGGTGCGCTCCAGCGCGGTGATCTGCCGGGCGTGCACGGAGAGCATCTCCGGCGCGTGCGAGCGCGCCACGCCGAGCAGGCGGTTCTGGCTGCGGTTGTCGGCCAGCACCAGCTCGGCGACCTCCTCGGTCATGTCGCCGAGCAGTTCGTTGCGCTGCTGCCGCGTGAGCTTGCCCGCCGAGACCAGCCGGTCCAGCGCGATCTTGATGTTGACCTCGTGGTCCGAGCAGTCCACGCCGGCCGAGTTGTCCAGCGCGTCGCTGTTGACCTTCCCGCCGGTGCGGGCGAACTCGATGCGGCCGAGCTCGGTCAGGCCGAGGTTGCCGCCTTCGCCGACCACTTTCGCGCGCAGCTGCTCGCCGTCGACGCGCACCGAGTCGTTGGCCTTGTCGCCGACCTCGGCGTGCGTCTCGGTCGACGCCTTGACGTAGGTGCCGATCCCGCCGTTCCACAGCAGGTCGACGGGGGCGTGCAGGATCTCCCTGATCAGCTCCGGCGGGGACAGCCGCTCCACCGACTCGTCGATGCCCAGCGCGGTGCGGATCTGCGGGTTCAACGGGATCGACTTGAGCGAACGCGACCACACACCGCCGCCCTGGCTGATCGCCGAGCGGTCGTAGTCGTCCCACGTGGACCGGGGCGTGGCGAACAGGCGCTGCCGCTCGGCGAACGACGCCGCCGGGTCGGGGTCCGGGTCGATGAAGACGTGCATGTGGTTGAACGCCGCGACGAGCTTGAGGTGCTCGGAGGAGAGCATCCCGTTGCCGAACACGTCGCCGCCCATGTCGCCGATGCCGACGACGGTGAACTCCTCGCGCTGCGTGTCCACGCCGAGCTCGCGGAAGTGCCGCTTGACGCTCTCCCACGCGCCGCGGGCGGTGATGCCCATCTCCTTGTGGTCGTAGCCGACCGATCCGCCGGAGGCGAAGGCGTCGCCGAGCCAGAACCCGTAGGAGCCGGCGACCTCGTTGGCGATGTCGGAGAAGCTCGCGGTGCCCTTGTCCGCTGCGACGACGAGGTAGTGGTCGTCGCCGTCGTGGCGCACCACCCCCCGCGGCGGGGCGATCCTGCCGTCGACGAGGTTGTCGGTGAGGTCGAGCATGCCGGAGATGAACATGCGGTAGCAGGCGATGCCCTCGGCCTGCTGCGCCTCGCGGTCGGCCGCCGCGTCGCCCGTCGCCGCCGGCGGGCGCTTGACCACGAACCCGCCCTTGGCGCCGAGCGGCACGATCACCGCGTTCTTGACCGCCTGGGCCTTGACCAGGCCGAGGACCTCGGTGCGGAAGTCCTGCCTGCGGTCGGACCAGCGCAGTCCGCCGCGCGCGACCGAACCGAACCGCAGGTGCACGCCCTCGGTCCGCGGCGAGTACACGAAGATCTCGTAGCGCGGCCGCGGCTCCGGCAGTCCGGCGATCGCCGTGGGTTCCAGCTTCAGCGCCAGGTAGGACCGCGGTCCGTCCTCATCGGACACGAAGTAGTTCGTGCGCAGCGTGGCGGTGACCAGGTTCAGGTAGCTGCGCAGGATCCGGTCGGTGTCCAGTCCGGACACCTCGTCGAGCAGCGCGCCGATCTCCTCCTGCAGCCGCTCCTGCTGCTCCGCACGCTCCGCTGTGGACAGTCCCGGGTCGAACCGCGCTTCGAAGAGCCGCACGAGCGCGAGCGCGACCTCCCGGTGGTCGAGGACGACGTTCTCGATGTAGTCCTGCGTGTAGGCGGTGCCTACCTGGCGCAGGTACTTGGCGTAGGCGCGCAGCACGACCACCTGCCGCCAGTCGAGCCCGGCGCGCAGCACCAGCGCGTTGAACCGGTCCACTTCGGCGTCGCCCAGCCACGCGGCCCGGAAGGTCTGCTCGAAGCGCTCCTGCAGCGTGTCCAGCGGCTGCGTGCCGTCGTCGACGAGCAGGTCCTTCTCCACGCGCAGGCCGAAGTCGCAGATCCAGTAGCGCTCGCCGTCGAACACGACCTCGTAGGGGCGCTCGTCGACGACCTCCACACCCATGGCCTGCAGCACCGGCAGCACGCGGGAGAGGCTGATCCGCCCGCCGCGCACGAAGATCTTGAACCGCCGCTCGTCCGGCGCCGAGCCCTGCGGGTCGTAGAAGTACATGTCGAGGTCCCGGTGGCCCGACAGCTCCCGCAGCCGGGTGAGGTCGCGCAGCCCTTCCTCCGCCGGGAAGTCCTCCTTGTACGCCTCCGGGAAACCGCTGGCCCACCGCTGGGCGAGCTGGTGGATGGCCTCCGAGCCGGCGGAGGGCCAGTCCGGGTGCGGACGGGTGCGCTGCTCGGCGCGCAGCGCGTCGATCATCGCGTCGTCCCAGCTCCGCACGGCCTCGTTGAGCCGCTGCTGGATGCGGTCGAGGTCCGGCTGCACCTGGCTCTGCGGGTCGGTGTGCACGGTGAAGTGCACCCGCGCCAGCGCCGACTCGCCGACCCGCGTGCTGTACTCCAGCCCGGTGCCGCCGAGCTCGTCGAGCAGCACCTCCTGCATCGCCAGCCGCGAACTCGTCGTGTACCGGTCGCGCGGCAGGTACACCAGGCAGGAGTAGAACCGCCCGTAGGGATCGCGCCGCAGGAACGGTTTGAGCTTGCGGCGACCGGCCAGCGCGAGCACACCGGTGATGATCTCGCGCAGCGTCGCCTCGTCGGTGGCGAACAGCTCCGTGCGCGGGTAGTCCTGGATCTCCTCCAGCATCTGCTGGCCGGAGTACGACTCGAGAGGGAAGCCGGCGCGGTGGATGACCGTGCGCACGCGGCGTTCGATCACCGGGATGTCGAGCACGTTCTCGTGCAGCGCGGTCGTGGTGAACAGCCCGAGGAACCGGTGCTCACCCGTCACGCGGCCGCTCTCGTCGAAGGTCTTCACACCGACGTAGAACGGGTGCACCGGACGGTGCACAGTGGACGAAGCGCTGGCCTGGGTGAGCACCATCAGCTGCGGGGCCAGCGCTGTGGACAGCGCGTCCGGCCCCGCGGTGAGCCGGCGGGCCTCGACGCTGTCGTGGCGCAGCACGCCGAGCCCGGAGGCCAGCACCGCGCGCAGCGCCGGATTCGCCCCCGCCTCGCCGTCACCGCCGCTGACGGCGGTCCCCTCGCCGGAGTCAGCGTCCTCGAGCGCGTAGTGCCGGTAGCCGAGGAAGGTGAAGTGCCCGTCGGCCAGCCACCGCAGCAGCTGCGCACCGTCGTGCACGTCCTCGGCGGGCAGCGGCGGCGGGTTCTGCTCGAGCTCCTCGGCGAGCGTGCGCGCCGTGGTGTGCATCCGGTCCACGTCCTCGACGACCTCGCGGACGTCGTTGAGGACGTCGAGCAACCGACCCTCGAGCTCCGCCAACCGCTCGGGGTCGACGATCTTGTCGACCTCCACGCACATCCAGGACTCGGTGATCGCGCTGGAAGGCGGGGCCGCGGGGTCGGCACTCGGCAGCACCTCGCGCAGCTGCCCGGTCACGTCCCTGTCGGCGGCGATGATCGGGTGGATGATGCGCCGCACTTCGGCACCGCTGCGGCCGAGCTCGGCGGTGACCGAGTCCACCAGGTACGGCATGTCGTCGGTGACGATCTGCACGATCGTCGCCGAGCTCTCCCAGCCGTCGGTGTCCGGGTCGGGGTTGAACACCCGCACCACGGCGCGCCCGGCCACGCGCTCCGCGGCGAGAGCGCGGTGCGCGCGCACCGTCGCGGCGAGGTCGGCGGGCTCGTCCTGCGCGAACTCCTCGCCGGGCACGTGCCGGTAGTAGGTACCGAGCAGCTCGGCGAGATCGGGAGCCGACTCGGCGGCGCGGCTCAGCAACCGGTTCCTCATCCCGTCGGAGCTCTCGCCCCGTTCGTCCGTCACGTCTCCCCCAGCTCCGCGTGCTGTCGCGTCGACGTCCAGCTGTCCAGCTCTCGAAATCATGCTCAGCTCCTGCTCCAAGGCACCTCGTTGTGCCCGCACCGTCCACCCTAAGCCTGCCAGTCCGCACTGTTGAGAGGCGTCCCACAGCCGACATCCGGCGCGAAATCACACCCGGCGGGCGCGATCCGGTTGCACGGCGCACCGATCAGGGCGCAGCGCGGGCGGCATCGCACGCAGCGTGACGAAAGCGGCGGGAAGCCCCGGGTTCGCGGGGGAGCAGCACATCACCCGCCCGCACGACGGCGGCGGGCCGGACCTCGTCCGGCCTCCCCGTCCAGCACGGCATCGCCCGCTTCCCCGCCGCGGCGCAGGTTCTCCGCCACACGCAAGTCCGAAATGGACACAGGGGCGCCCTGCGCGGGCAGGCCGGCCGGATCGGTGTCGTCGAACCGGTCACCCCGCGTGTTCTCGAAGGCCGCGAGCGCCCCGGCGAGCAGGTCCGCGAGCCCCGCGCTGCTCGGGTCGACCTCCTCGGCTGGTCCGGGGCCGCCGGCCGGGGTCGCGCCCGGCTCGGACCCCTGCTCGGGGGTCTCCGGCGCCGGGGTCTCCTGCTCCGGGAACCCCGGCACCGCGGGGACTTGCGCGGCGAATTCCTGCGCGTGACGGGTTGGAGGAGCGTCCCTCCCGGAGGACGGGGCGACACCTGCCTGATCCGCGAGCGCTTCCGGCGGTGGCGGCTCGGCGGCGGAGCGCGGTTCCCCGCTCGGGCCCGCTCCGGCGGCGGGCGGGGCGGCTCCGGCCTGGTCGGCGAGCGCGGCGAGCTCCTCGGTGGCCGGCCACACGCGCTCCACCGGGGGCTCGGCGGGGGCCGTGCCCGGGTCCACGTCGGTGACGGGGATGACGGTGTCCAGGTCCACGGCCCGCGGCCACCGCGGCGCCTCCTCGGACGGCGAGGCCTCGCCCCGGGCACCGGGCCCCTCCGCCGGCTCGGGCGCCGGGGGTTCCGGTTCGGCGTGGCGGCCCCCGCCCGGCACCTCGGCGGCGCCGCTCTCCGCCGCCCGCGCGGAGAGGATGATGTCGAGCGCCGAGATCCCGGCGGCGGACTCCGCGTGCGCACCGCGCTCGCGGACGCCGGTTGCCGGGTGCTCCGGCACCTCCGCCCGATCAGCGGTGGGCGCACCGGCTGCCGCGGTTTCCGCGGGCGCTTCCGGTGCAGCCGCCTTCCAGGCAGCCGCTTCCAGCGCGCTCATCTCCCGGGCAGCCGGCCCCCGCGCGGTGCGGCCCTCGGCCTCGCTGCCGAGCGTCCCGGGCCCGGCGGGGTGGTCGGCGGTCCCGGCGGGTTCCGCGGCCGCAGCAGGGGCGGGCTCGGCAGCGGGGCCGGATTCGGCAGCCGCGGCGGGCTCGGCCGCCCGGTGCCCACCGCCGGTTCCGCCGTTCCGCCCCCCGGGGAGGTAGCGGGCCAGCACCTCCGCTGCGGGCGTGCTCGACCGGCGGGAGCGCCGCGCGCCCGCCGGTGCCGGGGCTCCGGCGGGCGCGGAGCGCGGGTGGTGCGCGTGCCCGTCCCGTTCGGCCGCGCGGCGGCGCCCGCGCGGGCGCCGCCCGGTCTCCGGCAGGTCCCCAGCAGGAGGCAGGTCCCCCGCCGCCGGGGACTCCCCCGCAGCGGGGAAGCCCCCAGCCGCGGGGTGCTCACCGGCACCCGGGAGGTCACCGACCGGAGGGAGGTCTGCGGACGGTGCGTCCCCGGTCACCGCGTCGCCCCCGGGGGACTCGGCCCCCGGGGACCGGTGCTGGTCACTCCGGCCGGACCACCTCCCCGGCTCCGCGGCGGAGCGCTCCTGCCCGCGCTGCGCGGGCACCGCCTCCCACCGGGGATCCGCGGATGCGGCCGGAGCGGGCCCCGCCGAAACGGGCTCGTCCGGCACCGCCCCCGCCGGGGCGGCCACCTCCGGGGCGGCCACCTCCGGAGCGGGCGCCGCCGGACGCGCCGCGACCGACCCGACGGCCGCGGTCCCGGTCCGCGCAGCTCGCACTGCCGACGCCGGTGCCGGCAGTGCCGCGGGGACCTCGGTGCACAGCCGCATCCGGGCGACGTGCACGGCGGAGCGCCACCGCCGGTCGACGGCGTAGGCGGTGCGCAGTGCGCGCAGGGCGGCGTGCGGGTGGTCGGCGCGCTCGTGCAGGTGCGACAGGGCCCGCTGCACGTGGACACCGATCGCGTCGAGCCCGTACCGCTCGGCCAGCGCCGCGGCGTCGTGCAGCACGCGGACGGCGGAGTCGAGGTCGCCGCGCGGGGCCTGCACGCGCGTGGCGAGCACGAGCCCGAGCCAGGCCAGGTGGGGGGCGGCCGCGGCGCGGGCGGGCTGGCGCACGGCGTGCGCGGCGATGGCTTCGGCCTGCTCCCGCGCGCCGAGCTCGAGCAGGGCCTGCACCCGTTCCAGGACGAGCAAGCCCCGGGCCGCACCGCTGTCGGCCGCGGGATCGTCGAGCTGCTCCACCCGCGTCAGACCGCTCTCGGCGGCCTCGGCCGCGGCGCGGAAGTCCCCGCTGCGGCGCCAGTGCACCGCGCGCTCGGCGGCGACGCGCGCCAGTGCGGGCAGCGCGGCCCGCTCGGGCAGGGCGGAGCAGAGCCGCTCGGACTCGTCGAGCGCTGCGACGCGCTCGGCGGGCGGCTGCGGCAGGGCCGCTGCCGCCAGCAGGGCGTGCGCGCGCAGACCGTCGGTGACTTCGGAGTCGAGCACCGAGCGCAGCACGCGCCGGGCGGTGCCGGGCGCGCCGCACGCGCCCGAGCACCAGGCGAGCTCCACGTACAGCTCGCCGAGGATCCGGTCGGCGGCGGGACCGGCGGTGTGGCGGGCGGGCAGTTCCCGCACCACCGGCACCGCGCGTCCCGCCGCGGTGACGGGCCGACCGAGCCGATTGGCGGCGAAGGCGGCGAGCGTCTCGGTTTCGAGGCGGGCGACCCAGTCGCCGTCCTCCGGTGCGCCCGCGCGGGCGCACCACGCCCAGGCCAGTTCGGGGGCCCGCCACCGCACGTCGCGTGCGGCGGCGAGCGCTGCCCGAACCGGACCGCCGGCGTGGGGACCGGGTTCGTCCGCCACAGCGCCTCCCGTGTGCTCCGGACCTCCCGCGTGCTCCGGGCGGTTCAGTCCCGGGTGAGCTTGCGGTGCGTGACCCGGTGCGGCCGGGCCGCTTCCGCGCCCAACCGCTCGACCTTGTTCTTCTCGTAGCCCTCGAAGTTGCCCTCGAACCAGAACCACTTGGCGGGGTTCTCCTCGTCGCCCTCCCAGGCGAGGATGTGGGTGGCGACGCGGTCCAGGAACCAGCGGTCGTGCGAGGTGACCACCGCGCAACCGGGGAACTGCAGCAGGGCGTTCTCCAACGAGCTCAGCGTCTCCACGTCGAGGTCGTTGGTGGGCTCGTCCAGCAGCAGCAGGTTGCCGCCCTTCTTCAGGGTCAGCGCGAGGTTGAGCCGGTTGCGCTCACCGCCGGACAGCACGCCCGCGGGCTTCTGCTGGTCCGGTCCCTTGAACCCGAAGGCGCTCACGTAGGCCCGGGACGGCATCTCGACCTGGCCGACGTGGATGTAGTCCAGACCGTCGGAGACGACCTGCCACACGGTCTTGTCCGGGTCGATGTGCTCCCGGTTCTGGTCCACGTACGACAGCTTCACGGTGTCGCCGACGCGGACCGTGCCCTCGTCCGGCTCCTCCAACCCGACGATGGTCTTGAACAGCGTGGTCTTGCCGACGCCGTTCGGACCGATCACGCCGACGATGCCGTTGCGCGGCAGGTTGAACGAGAGGTCGTCGATGAGCAGGTTGCCGTCGAAGCCCTTCTTCAGGTTCTCCACTTCGACGACCTGGTTGCCCAGGCGCGGACCCGGCGGGATCTGGATCTCCTCGAAGTCCAGCTTGCGGGTCTTCTCCGCCTCGGCGGCCATCTCCTCGTAGCGCTGCAACCGGGCACGCGACTTGTTCTGCCGCGCCTTGGTGTTGGACCGGACCCATTCGAGCTCGTCCTTGAGGCGCTTCTGCAGCTTCGCGTCCCGACGCCCCTGCACTTCCAGGCGTTCCTGCTTCTTCTGCAGGTACGTCGAGTAGTTGCCCTCGTAGGGGTAGGTGTTGCCCCGGTCCAGCTCCAGGATCCAACCGGCCACGTTGTCCAGGAAGTAGCGGTCGTGGGTGACGGCCAGCACGGCGCCGTGGTAGTCGGACAGGAACTGCTCGAGCCACAGCACGCTCTCGGCGTCGAGGTGGTTGGTGGGCTCGTCCAGCAACAGCAGGTCGGGCTTGCTCAGCAGCAGTTTGCACAGGGCGACCCGACGCCGCTCACCACCGGAGAGCTGCTGCACGGGAGCTTCCGGCGGCGGGCAGCGCAGCGCGTCCATCGCCTGCTCCAGCTGGGAGTCCAGCTCCCAGGCATCCGCGTGGTCGAGCTCCTCCTGGAGCTTGCCCATCTCGGCCATGAGGTCGTCGGAGTAGTCGGTGGCGAGCTTCTCGGCGATCTCGTTGAAGCGGTCGAGCTTGCCCTTGATCTCACCGACGCCCTCCTGGACGTTGCCCAGGACCGTCTTCTCCTCGTTCAGCGGGGGTTCCTGCTGGAGGATGCCCACGCTGTAGCCGGGCGAGAGGAACGCCTCCCCGTTGTTCGGCTGGTCGAGTCCCGCCATGATGCGCAGCACGGTCGACTTGCCAGCGCCGTTCGGCCCGACGACGCCGATCTTGGCGCCTGGATAGAACTGGATGGTCGCATTCTCGAGGATGACCTTGTCCCCGTGCGTCTTGCGCACGCTCTTCATGGTGTAGATGAACTCGGCCATACCGGGAATCGTAGTGGTGCTTCGCCACCCCGTCCGCATCCGGTGCGGCTATTCACGGCGCAGCGCCCGCGCCTCCCGCCCGCGGGGCGGCGTCGCAGGTCACTCGGATCAGCGATGCGGGCGCTCCTGCTCGGCGAGCTGGCGCAGCATCTCGTTGTAGGCGGCGAGCTCGGCGTCGCCGTCGGCGTCGGCCTTGCGGTCGATGCGGCGCGCGCTGCGCAGGTCCGAACGCGACCACTGGATCAGCAGCGCCAGGGCGACCACGATCGTGGGAGCCTCGCCACCGGCCCAGGCGATGGCCCCGGCGACGTTCTGATCGGCCAGCAGGTCGCCCATCCACGGCAGGTCCAGGCTGCGGTAGAAGTTCCCGCCGATCACGTCGTGCGACATCATCAGGATGACGCCGAAGAACGCGTGGAAGGGCATCGACGCGAACACCAGCCCGAGCTTGCCGAGGTGGGGCAGCTCGCGCGGCGCCGGGTCCACCCCGATCGCGGGCCAGTAGTAGACGTAGCCGACGAGCAGGAAGTGCGCGTTCATCGCCAGGTGCGCCCAGTGCTCGGACACGGCCAGGTCGTACAGCGGGGTGAAGTACAGCACCCAGAACGAGCCGACGAACAGCGCCAGCGCCGGCAACGGGTGCGTGAGCGCCCGCGAGACCGGCGAGTGCACCGCGGCCAGCAGCCACTCCCGCGCGCCCGGCGGTTCGCCCTTGCGGGCGGGTTTCAGCGCGCGCAGCGCCAGCGACGCGGGTCCGCCGAGCACGAGGAACGCCGGCGCCAGCATGTTCAGCAGCATGTGCTGACCCATGTGCGCGCTGAACATCGCCATGGCGTACTTGCCGAGTCCGGTGGACGTGGCCAGCAGGATCGTGGCGCAACCCGCCAGCCACGCCACCGTGCGACCGACCGGCCAGTGGTCGCCGCGCCGCCGCAGCCGCCGCACGCCCGCCAGGTACAGCCCGGCCAGCACGAGCGACAGCGTGCCGAAGACGAGGTCGAAGCGGAAGTCCACCAGCAGCGTCCACACCGACGGCGGCTGCGGCAGCGGGAAGCCGATGAGCAGTTCGACCCGCCCGGGCGGCGGTCCCAGCTGCGCGGGCGGCGGGGTGCGTCCGAGCGCGACGGCCACGCCGACCGTGGCCAGCATCACCAGCACCTCCACCGCGCCGAGGCGCAGCAGCTCGCTCCCGCCCGCGCCCTCGTCGAGCCGCCGGACCGAGCGCCGGCGCTGCAGGTGGCCGAACACGCCGAGCACGACCAGCGCGGCGGTCTTGACCAGCAGCAGCGCGCCGTAACCGGTGGTGAGCACCTCGCCCGGCGACGCGCGCACGAGCGCGTTGACCGCTCCGGAGGCGGCCATCGCGACCCAGCACCACAGGGCGATCGCGGAGAACCGGCGCGTCACCAGCGGCAGGTGCGCCCCGCCGCGGGCGGCGTGCGCCAGCAGCGCGACGAGCCCGCCGACCCAGAGCACCGCGCCGAACAGGTGCAGCAGCAGGCTGTTCATGGCCAGGTCGTGCGCCCCGCCGCTGGCCGAGTGGCCGGTAGCGACGACCGGGAGGACGCCCAGCAGCGCCAGCCCGAACAGGCCCGCCGACCAGCCCCAGGACAGCACGAGGCGGCAGCCGACCGCGGTCAGCAGCGCCAGCGCCGCGGTCAGGGTCCAGGCCTTGGCCTCGGCCAGCGCGCCGAACAACCCGAACAGCACCTGCGGGTCCAGCATCCGCGACACGGGCACACCGCTGGCGTCGGCGGCGGTGAACGGCACCACCAGTGCCGCGCCGAGGCACCACACCGCTGCTGACCAGCTCGCGGCGCGCACCGCGGCCCAGCCGTCGGCGGTGAGCTCGCCCGAGCGGCGGGCCGGGATGCCGAACACCGCCAGCAGCAGCGAACCGATGGTCACCAGCGCCCCGACCTCGGCGAGCACGCGCACCGCGGGCAGGCCGTAGCGCGTCGCGGCACCGGGGTCGGGCAGCCCGAGCAGCGCGTGGGAACCGCCGGCGAAAGCGGCGGTCAGCGCGGCGGCGACGAGCGCGGCGAGGGCGGTTCCGGTGACCACGAGGATGCCGAGGGTGCGGGACGCGGCGCGGGCGTCCCGCCGCGCCCGGGACCGCTCGGTCGGGGGCGCGGCATCGCTTCCGGAGGACACGGGTCGAGCTTAACGAGCTCGTGATCCGCGCTCCCCCGCGGTGCGGTCGACGTTCGTGCGCGCGCGGCCCGGCCGCTACGGTGATCGCCGTGACTCCCGCCCGCCGTCGCCTCCGGTTCGCGCTGCCGTGCGGCGCGGCGGCGCTGCTGCTCGGGTGCGCGGCGCAGGTCCCCGGTGAGCCGATCCCGGCCGCCGGGTTCACCGACCCGCCGCCGCAGGACACACCGGGTGCGGCGAGGCCGGTGCAGATCCCGCGCCCGCTGCGCACCGCGGGCGATCCGTGCGCGCTGCTGGGCCCGCGCGAACTCGAACCGGTGGGCGGGCTCCACGGGCGTCCGCACCCGGGGAACCCGTTCCCGGAGACGTGCACGTTCCCGCTGGGCGCGCCGGGGGACGGCGGGGGGCGCGCCGACCGGGCGCGCAACACGGCCGCGGCCGGGTTCCACCGCTCGTACGAGAAGACCGCGCGGCAGCAGCCGGAGGGGGTCAAGACCTCGGTGCGGGGCTACTCCAGCTGGCTGTACTGCGAGGTGGTGCGGGGCTTCCAGACGTGCACGGCGACCACCGCGGTGACCGAGGAGCGCTCGCTGGTGACGATGCTCTCGCTGCGCGGCGCCGCGGCGGCCGACACGACCGCGCGCCTGCACGGGTTGACCGAGGCGGCGCTGAAGCGCCTGCGGCCGCTGTGAGGCGGCGGCAGCCGCGAGCCGGTCCGGTGCGGGGCGACCCGCCCGGGCCGCCCCGGTGCGGTCCGGCTGCGCGCGGAGCCGCTCACCGCACCGCCACGGCGTCCGCACCGAGCAGCAGCCGACCACCGATCACGGTGGCCGTGACGGCGGTGTCCCTGATCCGGGTCGGATCGATGGCGAGCACGTCCTCGGACAGGGCGACGAAGTCCGCGAGCTTGCCCGGCTCGAGGGTGCCGACCTCGTCCTCGCGCCCCGCCGCGTGCGCCGAGCCGTGCGTGTAGGCCCGGAGCGCCTCGGCGATGCCGACTCTCTCCGCCGGGGCGAAATCAGCCCCCGCGGAGGTCCGGCGGTTGACGAGGTCGTGGATCGACACGAGCGGGTTGGCGTCGGAGACCGGGGAGTCGGTCGACCCGGGCACCACCATCCCCGCGTCGAGGAGGGAGCGCATCCGGTAGGTCCCCCGCACCCGATCCGCTCCGATCGCGTCGATGATGCCGTCGCCGAACTCGGAGATGAAAGCGCCCTGGGGCACGGGGGTCACCCCCAGTTCGGCGCAGCGCCGCACCTGGGCGTCCGTGGCGATGGCGAAGTGCTCGATCCGGTGCCTGACCTGCTTCGGCGCGGCTTGCTGGGCTGCGGCGACGGCGTCGAGGGCGTGGTCGATCGCGCGATCGCCGATCGCGTGCGTCGCCACCGCCCACCCGGCCCGGTGGTACGCCGGAACGAGCTCGCGGAGTTCCGCCGGCTCGACGACCATCACCCCGCGGTTGTCCGGCTCACCGCAGAAGCAGTCGTGGACCGCGGCCGACCGCCCGATGAGGGATCCGTCGGAGATGACCTTCACGGGTCCGAACCGCAGGTGCTCGTCGCCGAAGCCCGTTCGCACGCCCAGGTCGAGCGTCCGCATCCCCTCCGCGTTGAGCTCGAGCTCGTGGAGGGTCCGGTGGAAGGGCATGACCGTCATCCGCGGGCGCAGCACCCCGGTTTCGACCGCCGTCTGGTAGAGCCCCAGCACCGGGGCGTCGGCCCCGAGGACGCCGCCGAGGAGGACACCCGGTTCGGTGAGGCTGGTGAGCCCGTAGGACAGGGCCTGGTCCGAGGCCAACCGCAGGTACCCGAGCGACTCCTCCTCGGTGACCTTCGCCGCCTCGAGCGCGATGCGGTCTCCCGCGTTCTCCTGCAGCAGGCCTTCGGCGCGCCCCTGCTCGTCGCGGATCACCCGCCCGCCGGGAACGTCCGAGTACCCCGCACGACCGGGGGCACCGACGAGTTCGAAGGCCCGGGTGTTGGCGACGATCATGTGGTGGGACACGTGCTCGACGATCGCCGGGCGACCACCGGTGACCCGGTCGAGCGCCTCGGCGGTGGGGTGCCCGCCGAGGCGGTTCTGGTCGTAGCCGCTGCCGCGCACCCAGGAATCCGGGGGGAGTTGCGCGGCGCGTTCGGCGAGCGCGGCGTAGAGCTCGTCGAGATCGCGCACGGCCGGGTAGCGCAGGTCGACGGTCGCCAGCTGCTCACCCGTCCCCATCGTGTGGTGGTGGGCGTCGTGGAATCCGGGCACCGCGCGGGCGTCGCCGAGGTCGAACTCGCTGTCCGGCTCGAGCCCGGAGACCTCGTCGACGGCGAGGATCCGGCCGCGGTGGACGGCGAGGGTGCGCGCCTCGGGGTGGGACGGGTTCCCGGTCCAGAACCGCCCGTGCCAGAACGAATCGATCTTCATGCCGTGTGCTCCTCCTCCGTCATCGCGTGTTCGACCTCGGAAGCGCTGCGTCGCGACAGCCCGATCACTCCGAGGACCGAGAGGGCGACGGTGCCGACGTAGAACGACATCACCGCCCACGGGCTGCCACCGGTCGAGTTGAGCAGCCACTGGGCGACGATCGGGGTGGTTCCGCCGAAGACCGTCGCGCACAGCTGGTAGGCCAGCGTGACTCCCGTGTAGCGGATCCTGGCGGGGAACGCCTCCGACAGGGCGGTGGCGAGCATCGCGTAGTACGCGGTGGCCCCGATGGTGTTGACCACGAGCATCACGCCGAGGAACACCGCGTCCGCCGACTGGATCGCCAGGAAGAAGGGCGGGGTGGCCACGCCGGTGACGACCAGCCCCCAGATGAGGACGGCGCGCAGACCGATCTTCTCGGCGATCTTCGCGGCCACCGGTTGCCAGAAGAACTGGACGACCGCCGAGAGGAGGATGAGGTTGAGGATCACGGACCGATCCATGCCGAGCAGATCCGTGGTCCAGGAGAGCATGAAGGTGTTGTTGAAGTACGCCGAGGAGATGCCCACCACCGAGGCGAGCACGCCGAGGACGACGAGCAGCGGGGCCGTGGTGACCGCTTCCGCGGCGGGGATCCGCGACACCTGGCTGCGCTCCTTGAGCTCGCTGAACTGGGAGGTCTCCTCGACCTTCAGCCGGATGAAGAAGGCGAGGAGGACGAGGACGGCGGAGAGCAGGAAGGGCACGCGCCATCCCCAGCTCATGAAGGCCTCGTCGGGCAGGAGGCCGACGAGCGTGAAGGCGACGGTCGAGAGGATCGATCCTGCCGGCGAGCCCTGCTGCACCCACGCCCCGGCGAGCCCGTTCTTGCCGGGAGCGGCGTTCTCCGTGGCGAGCACGACGGCTCCGCCCCATTCGCCGCCGACGGCCAGCCCCTGGGTGGTGCGCAGGACGACGAGGAGGACCGGAGCGAGCACGCCGATCTGCTCGTAGCTCGGCAGCAGACCGATGCCGGTGGTCGACACCCCCATGAGGAGGAGGGTGACGATGACGGTGTTCTTCCTCCCGAACCGATCACCGAAGTGGCTGAAGACCACCCCTCCGATCGGGCGCGCGAGGAACCCGACCCAGAAGGTCGCGAACGAGGCGAGCAACCCGGCCCCCGGAGCGAGGTCGGGGTAGAACGCGGTGCCGAAGACGAGCGCGGCGGCCGTGCCGAAGAGGAAGAAGTCGTACCACTCGATGGCGGTACCGACGAAGGCACCCATCATCGATCGGCGCTGCTTCTGCGCAGCTGCCTGAGACGTCGTTGCCATGGTGGGCTCCCGGAGGTCAGCGGGCGGGGGAGGTCCGGCCGTCGAGAAGCGCGAGCGGACCGCTCAGGACCGCCCGGAACGCCGCTGCCGAGACACCTGCGGACCGAGGTGGCTCGAAAAGCGCGCGCAAGCTCTCGGGCAATCTAAGGTCCGGGGAGGTATGCGCACCAATACTGATTCATGAGGGTTGTGATAACTTTCGCGCATGGAACTCGCGGCCCTCGAGAGCTTCCTCGCCGTGCTCGAGACCGGCACGGTCACCGAGGCCGCACGCCGCAGGTTCACCTCCCAGCCGGCGCTGTCCCGCCAGATCAGAACGCTCGAGGACACCTGCGGCACGCAGCTGTTCACCCGCGCGAAGACCGGGATGGTCCCGACCCGGGCCGGCCGTCAGCTCGAGCCGGTCGCCCGCGACCTGCTCGCGCGCAGTCGTTCCGCCGAACGCATGATGTCGACGCTCGCCCAGCAGGAGGTCCCGCTCACCGTGGCCTGCCCGACGATGGTCGCCGAGCACCTCGTCCTGCCCTTCGTCGCCGAACGCTGCGCCGCGGTCGCCAACGTCCTGGAACGCCCCACCCTCGAGATCTTCGACCTCGTCACCGACCTCTCCGCGGACCTCGGGATCGCTCCGATCACCCCGCCGCCGGGGATCGAGTCCCGGTTGATCTGCCACATCCCGTTCTCCGTGCAGGTCACGCCCGATTCACCGCTCGCCGGGCGGGCGGCGGTCGACATCACCGAACTGCCGGAGCTGCCGCTGCTCGTCCCGGACGCGCTCAGCGGGACCCGGCGCGCCTTCGACGCGCACCTCGCCCGCGCGGACGTCACGCTGCACCCGCGCACGGAAGTCACGCGCACGCACATCGCGCAGGCGATGGCGACGGCCGGGCAGGGGGTCGTCGTCGCGATCGATCCACCGCAGTACGACCTCGTCGCCGTCCCCCTGCTGTCCGGAGGGCGGCAGCTCTTCGTCGAGGAGTGGGCCGGGTGGCCGAGCGGCCACTACGCAGCGGGGACGATCCGCAACTTCCTCGACGCGTACGTCGCCTGGCTGAGGCGGTCGCCGCGGGCGGAGTCCCTCGTCCACGCCGAGCACGGGCCTGCCGCCGGAACACCCGGGCGCGGTGAGCGCGCGGGACCCGGCGCGGAGGCATAGGTGGCGCCCGCGGCGGGTACGCGCGTGGCACACCCGGTGCCGGAGGTTCGGAGGGACCGGCCGCGCAGCACCGGTGCGCAGCAGGCGACGAGGAGGAACTGTGGCCGACGAGCAACTGCCGATCGCGGGATTCGACGAGCTCCCGCTGAACACGCTGCAGCACCGCATCCGCTCGCTGACCTCGGACCAGCTGGAGCAACTGCTCGCGCACGAGCAGGAGCACGCCGACCGGGTCCAGGTCGTGGAGCTGCTGAACAACCGCCTGGAGGAGCTGGCAGCGGGAGCGGAGCCCACACCCGGCGAGGGGGAGCCGATCGACGTGCCCGGGCAGACGGCGCACGGCTCACCGGTCGGGCCGCAGGGACCGCGCGAGAAGGGGCGTCCGGGCGTGCACGGCACGCGCAGCTCCACCGGCAAGGGCGCCGAGCACAAGTCGAAGTGAGCCCGCACGTCGCACCGGGGTGCAGCACCTCGGCGAGGAGGAGCCGATGACCACCGCCCACCAGCAGCACACCGGGCACGAGCACGTGCACGGCGAGGGGTGCGGCCACGTCGCCGTGCCGCACCATGACCACGTGGACTACGTGCACGACGGCCACCTGCACGCCGCCCACGACGACCACTACGACGAGTGCGAACCGGCCGAGCACCAGGCGCACGGCGACCACGGCGAGCACGTGCACGGGCCGGACTGCGGGCACGTCGCGGTGCCGCACGGCGACCACGTCGACTACGTGCACGACGGCCACCGGCACGCCGCCCACGGCGACCACTACGACGAGCACTGAGACGGCTGCTGCGGTGCGGCATCCGAGTGACTCGAACTCGGCTGTCCGAGGGGTTTTCGACCTCAGGCCCGGCAGCGGGGAATCACCGGCGCACGACGGACGTTGGATCGGCGGTCCTTCTTGATCAGCATGGAGGTTCCGCCCGTGCAGGATGTCCCCGAACCCGGTCCTCGCCAGCAGCCCGACCCGCACATGCCCGAATCCGCGCCACGTCGGCAGCACCAGCCCAGTCACCACCGCAGCAGTCGTCGGGCGGGTCCCTCCCGCCCTTTCCCGCCGGTCGCCCAGCTGCAACGAGCCCTGCGCAGGCTGAAGTTCCGCAACGCCGGCCTGCGCATCGGTGGTTCGAAAACGGTGCACGGCCTCCGATGGGCCGAAACCTCCGAGGGAGCACTGCGCGTCGCCACGGCGTGCAACACCGGGCACGACCGCAGCGATAACTCGGAGGACCTCAAGCCCGAGGTCAGCGATCCGGTCAACTGCGACAAGTGCAGCGGCGCAAAGGCCCTGGCCCAGGGGCAGCGCTACGACCCCAACCGGAACACGAACCAACCTCCGCTCCCCGCCATGCACCGGCACCCGATCTGGCCCGGTGATTACGGGGATCGCACACGACCCCTCTGGTGAGCCGGGCACCCGGAACACTGCTCCCTCCGAAAACCCCGCCACGAAGGGGTCTTCCAGGAAACACCTCAGGCGAAGCGGTCGATCTTGACCGCCTCGATGAAAGCCTGCCACTGGGCGCGGCCAGCCGTGAAGTGCCCCTGCGCGCGGTTCTTGGTGTCGCGCACGGCAGCACCGTGGTCGGTGCGCCCAACCTCGACGCAGTTGTTGGCCCCTTGAGTACGGCTCGACTTCCGCCACCCGCTCGGCTGTTCCTGCAGGGCCATCACACGCTCCTAGATCAGTTCCTTGATCCGCCGCTCCAGCATCGCCATCGTCGCGCGTTCCGAGGCAGCTGCGGCACGCAGCTTATCGAACGCCGTGACGTACTTCTCCGTGTGGCTGGGCTTGTCCAAGTAGTCGCTGCCCGTCAGCCCCTCCAGATAAGCGTAGGTCGCGACCGGTTCTCCCAAGTGCAACAGGACCCACGAGGAACCCACAGCGATGTGCTGCCCCGCGGAGAAGGGCACGATCTGGATCGTGATGTTCGGCCGCTGAGCCGCCACGCGCAGGTGCTCGAGCTGCTCGCGCAGGACCTCGTGGTTGCCCACCTCGCGGTAGAGCACGGCCTCGCCGAGCACGCACCACAGACTCGGGCCCGTACCTTCGAGCACTCGCGATCCCCTGGCCAGACGCTCGCGGATGGCCGGTTCGATGTCGCGGGAGTCGTCCAGGGGATCGCTCAGGATGGCTCGCGCGTAGTCCTCGGTCTGCAGCGTGCCGTGGATCAGCTCGGGATCATAGGACTTGATCTCGGTGGCAGCGCCTTCCAGCGCGACGTACGTCGCCGCCCAGTCGGGCACCTTCGCAGGCTGGTCCCGCCGCCGCGCCTCACGAGCCAGCTCCCGCAGTTGCTCGGCCTCCGCGCCATCGGGCACCGAGAACATGGTGAGCAGTACTTCAACTTCAGCCGCGCTGACGGTGAGCTCGCCCTTTTCCACCCGGGTGACCTTGGTGGAGTACCAGTCCAGCCGCTCGGCGATCTCCTTCGGTTTCACGCCTGCGCGTTCTCGCAGATTTCGCAGGATGAGCCCGACCTGCACGCGGCGCACTGCTGGCCAAGTGTTGCTCATGCTCACATCATGACCCATCGGTCACCCCCACCTCGCATGTCACTCATTCGGTGTCTCGCAACTGTAATTTCACCTCGGTAATTTTCTCTATGTTGCTTACGCCGACGAGCACCAGGAGGGAGCGGCGATGTGGGAGCGGTGGAAGTTGAGCCATTCCGCACGGAAGGCACGACGCGAGCGGGAACGCCGCCGCAAACGGGTGGTCCTGGACCGCAGCCCGATGCCGGGGGTGATCAGGTGACCTCGCCCGGAGCACGGCTTGCCATCGTCCTGCGCAGCGCGCAGTGGGACATCGACGAAGCCGCCTTCCGGATGCCGCGCGGCGAGGTCACCGCCGAGGAGTGCTACCGGCTCGCCCACGGGCTGGAAGAGGTGGCCCGGCAACTCCGGCTGCACGTGGTTCGCGAGGGCAGCACCACGGGTGAGTGCTCATGACCGGACGCGGATCCCTGCGGTGGTGTCAGCGCGCCGAACGCGAACGGCCCTGCTGAAAGCGCCGGCCGGGAGAAGGCACCCCCGGCCGCCGCTGCGGCACTCCCACCGGCGATCGCGCGCACCGCGTCCGGGCGAAAGCGGCGGGGCACCGTCCACTCTCCCGATCCGCGCGAGTCCCCCGATGCTGCGACCGCGGAGGAATGCTTTCCGTTTTCCGCGTTCTTCCGCGCATTCCCGCCCCGAATCGCAGCGCGCGCGATCGGGCGCGGATCTGCTGCGAAAACACCGCGCGGTTGCCGCTCCCCAGCGCACCGGGGCAGCGCTGCCGCCACAACAAGGCCGATGACCTGCGGATTCCTCGGAGGGGCCGCACCTCCGGGCGCAACCCGACCCGGCGGCACCCGCGAAATGTGGTGCCCCCAGCTGGACTCGAACCAGCGACCTAAGGATTAGAAGTCCTTCGCTCTGTCCTGCTGAGCTATGGGGGCCGAACGGTTTCCCGTCAACCGCAGATAGCAGGGTAGCGCTCCGTGTTTGATCTCGTGACGACGATGCCGGGCTGTTGCCGACTCGGTATCGAACAGCAGCCCGTTCGGCGACAACGAACCCGGCACCCGACCGCGCGGAATCGGGGGGCACCGCCGTCCACTCCGCCGGAAACAGCCCAGCTGCGCTGGGGAGGAGAGGGATCGGCGCACATCCGGTGCACGCCGGGTCACGATACGCGCACCGGCGGCGCGCGGAACCGCCCGGCACTGAACCCCCCCGGAAGAGCCAGTGAGCGGGTGCTCAGCGCAGCCGGTCGATCACGTGCGGCGACTGGCGCAGCAGGCGGGTGACCCCGCCGACGGTGAACTCGGTCAGCAGCTCGAGCAGCGCCTCGCGGTCGGGACCGCCGTCGGTGCGGGACAGGCGCACCATGGACTCGGTCATCGCGAAGTACAGGGCCACGAGCGCGTCGTCGGCGCCGCCCGAGCTGACGCCCTCGGCCTCCCAGCGGCGCCGGCTCGCCGCGGCGTAGACGGGCGCGAGCCGGCTGCACAGCTCCGTCAGGCCGGGCCTGCCGGTCTGCTCCGCCACGTGCAACACGTCGTAGACCTCGGGTTGCCGCTCGACGAACTCGAACATCCGCGCGTAGCTGCGCCGCGCCACGAGCTCGAGCTCCTCGCTCTCGGGTTCGAGCACCTCCGCGGACAGCGCCGCGACCGCGCGGTCCAGCGCGCGCTGCGCCGCCGCGTCGAACAGCTCCGCGCGCCCGCCGAACAGCTCGTACACCGACTGCCGGGTGAGCCCCGCCGTGCGGGCGACCTCCTCGATGGTGGCCGACTCGCCGCTGCGCGCGAACGCGCGCACGGCGGCGTCGACGACGAGCTCCCGCTGGCGCTCGACCGGGATCTTGCGCGGACGGCCCCGACCGGACCCGGCCCTGCCCGTTGACACGTAACGCACCTCACAGCATCATTTTCGACAATCTTGTCGGATATTCCCCTCCGGCCCGGTCTCGACCTCGAAGGAGAGGCGATGTCACTGCTCCGCCGATTATCCCGACTCGCGACCCTCACCGCGGCCACGGCGCTCGGCCTCGCCCTCACCACGGCGAGCAGCACCGCCGCACCCTCCTTCTACGACCCGCCCCGACCGCTGCCCGCCGGCGAGAACGGCGACGTGATCAGGCACGAACCGAGCAGCTTCCACCTCGACCCGCTGCGCGGCGTCGAAGCCCCCGCCGACGTCGAGCGGATCATGTACCGCAGCACCGACGCCCGCGGCGAGCCCACCGCCGTCACCGGCACCGTGCTCACCCCGCAGCGCTCCTGGGACGGGCCCGGTCAGCGCCCCCTCATCGCCTTCGCCCCGGGCACCCAGGGCATCGGCGACCAGTGCGCCCCGTCGAAGCGCCTCGCCAGCGGCGAGGAGTACGAAGGCGTCATGCTCAAGGCCCTGCTGAACCAGGGCTACGGCGTCGTCGTCACCGACTACGAGGGGCTCGGCACCCCCGGCGTGCACACCTACGTCACCCGCGAATCCATGGGCCACGCGGTGCTCGACGCGGCGCGCGCCGCGCAGCGGCTGCCCGCGGCCGACCTGCCGGACTCCGGACCGGTGGCGACGTACGGCTACTCGCAGGGAGGCGGTGGATCGGCCGCGGCCGCCGAACTGCAACCGAACTACGCACCCGAACTCGACCTCCGCGGCTCCTACGCCGGGGCGGTCCCGGCCGACCTGCGGCAGGTGGCCGCAGCGCTCGACGGCAACGTCTCGGCCGGACTGCTCGGGTTCGCCCTCGTCGGCGCCGACTCGGCCTACCCGGAGGCGGGGATCCCGGACATCCTCAACGAGCGCGGGAAGGAGATGGCGCAGCAGATCCGCGAGGACTGCGTCACCGACATCCCGCACTACGCGTTCACGCGCTCCGAGGACCTCACCGCGGACGGCCGCTCAGTACTCGACCACCTCGACGAGGAACCGTTCCGGTCCATCGTGGACGAGCAGACCATCGGCGACCGCGCACCGGAAGTTCCGGTGCTCAGCGTGCACAGCATCGCCGACGACATCGTGCCGTACCAGCAGGGGCGCGAGATGGCGCGGAAGTGGTGCCGGCAGGGCGCCCAGGTGCAGTTCTCCAGCTACGCCGCACCGACCCACGTCGCCCCCGCCGTGCTGGGGATCCCGGAAGCCCTGCACTTCCTCGAGCAGCGCTTCGCCGGGAGGGAAGCGCCGAGCAACTGCGCCGAGCTCCTCGGCGAGTCCACGGCGGACGCGGTGGAGCGGCACGCGCAGGAGGAGTCGAACTAGCTGCTCGGACGTCGAAGCCGGGTGGACGGGGCGGCTGGCGGGGAATCCCCAGCTGCCCCGAAATCCCGAGGGACGAGGACGATCGGGGGAGACCTGAACGCAGCCCCGGAGCCCCACGACGCCGCGGGCCCCTCCGGGGCCACTTCCGCCGCACCCGCGGAGCGGCGGCACCTGCTCGTCGCGCGTCCCGCGAGGCTCCCCGGCTCCAGCGACCCGCCGACGGCCCAGGACGCGCGGCATCCCCGGCGTCGTCCCGCGGACCCACCGCTCGTCGCCGGCGCGCTCCCCGTCGGTTCACGGGCATCCCTCCGCCAGCGCGGCGACCACCGACGCCGCCGGCCCGGTCGGCGCGTGCCGGTGGCCGGTGCCCGCCCACAGGTGCACGCGGTCCGCGTCGTGCGCCTTCGCCGCCGCGCCGCGCAGTTCACGGGTGAGGTGGTGGACGGCCGGGTAACCGACCGGCGCGGTGGCGCCGTGGCGGTCGACGAACCCGTTGCGCAGCGCCCGCGCGGGACGACCGGTGAAAGCCCTGGTCACCACCGTCCCGGTGAACGACGGGTCGACCAGCGCGTCGCGGTGCGCCCCGCCGGCCCCGCTCTCCTCCGTGCGCAGCAGCAACGTGCCCACCACGACCGCCTCCGCACCCGCGTCGAGCAGCCGCCGCACGTCCTCCGGCCCCGCGACACCACCGGCGGCGAGCACGGGCAGGCCGGTGCCGGAACCGACGTCGGCGACGAGCCGCTCCAGCGGCACCTCGGAAGGTTCCCGCGCGGCGGAGTGCACCGCGGAGTGCCCGCCCGCCTGCGGTCCCTGCACGACGATGCCGTCGACGCCGAGTTCCCGCGCCGCCGCGGCCTCCTCGACGTCGGTGACCGTGACCAGCACGTGCGAACCCGCGCGGCGCAGCGCCGCGACCACGTCCGCACCCGGCAGGCCGAAGGTGAACCCGACGGCGGAAACCGGTTCGCGCAGCAGCAGATCCACCTTCTCCTGCCACCGGTCGTCGTCGTGCACCACGGGCGCACCCGCGAGGTCGAGGCCGTAATCCCGCCCCTCCTCGGCGATCTCCCGCGCGTAACGGCGGAACTCCGCCTCGTCGACGGGTTCCCGCTCGGGCACGAACAAGTTCACGCCGAATGGGAACCCCGCTCGCCGCACACCGTCCATGTCGGACTTCAACGCCGCCGCCGTCTTGTAACCGCCGGCGAGGAAACCGAACCCGCCCGCCGCGGAGACGGCCGACACGAGCGCGGGAGTGCTCGCCCCGCCCGCCATCGGCGCCGCCACCAGGGGGAGACGGCTCGGCACCAGCTGCGAATCCGCGCTGCCCATCACTTCGCCCTTCCCTCGTCTCGTTCCGCAACCGCGTCGCCCCGCTCGCGCCGCCACGACGCGCCGAGCCGCCGAACGGCTTGTTCGCCCAGCGCGCGCACCACCTCGGCGGCCGGGCGCACGCGGTCGACCCGGCCGATCGCCTCGCCGGCGATGATCCCGACCTCGTCGGGATCGTCCCCGTCGACCGCCGCGCGGTACTGCTCCACCACGCGCGGCAGATCGGCCGCGAGCTCGTCCTCCCGGCCGTGCCACCGCTCGACGAAGCCGTTGCGCAGCACGCGGCTGGTGTACTCCCGCGGCCAGGACAGCCGCCGCACGACGTCGTACACACCGGTGCGCACCGTGTCATCACCGCTGCTGCCGAGCACGCGGCGCTGCGCTCCTGCCGGGAGGAGCGCTTCGGCGGTGGCGAGCAGGCGGGTGCCGACGAGGACGCCGTCGGCACCGAGCACCAGGGCGGCCGCCACCGCGCGGCCGTCGACCACGCCTCCGGCCGCGAGCAGCGGTGTGCCCGGAGCCTCCTCGGCGATCAGGTCGGCCACCTCCGGGACGAGGGTGAACGCGGTGCGCTCCGCCCTCCCGTGCCCGCCGGCCTCGGAACCCTGCGCCACGACGACGTCCGCGCCGGCTGCCAGCGCTTCCCGCGCCTGGGCGAGCGTGTGCACCTGGCACAGCACGCGGGCGCCCGCGTCGCGGATCCGGTCCACGAACGGGGCGGGGTCGCCGAAGGACAGCATGACGGCCACCGGTTCGTGCTCCAGGGCCACGTCGAGCAGGGCGGGCCGCTCGGCCAAGCTCCAGGTGATGAAACCGCAGCCCACGCGCGCCCCTTCCGCTCGGGCGAACTCGCGGCGCAACCACTGCTCCTCCCCGTAGCCACCGCCGATGAGGCCGAGGCCGCCGGCGCGGGAGACCTCACCGGCGAGATGCCCGCCCGCCACGACGTCCATCGGCGCCAGCGCGAGCGGGTGCTCCAGGTCGAACATCCCGGTGAAGCTGCTCGTGAGCGGCACGGGTTCCTCCGTTCGGGATCGCGGACGGGACGGCGCGCACCGCCGTGGACGGTAGTCGCGGTGCCTGCAGCACCACCAACGATTCCTCGGGATGGGAGCCATCTCCGCAGCAGAACGCTCACCGCCCGCGGCATGGCGAGCGCCACGAGCGATCGCCCGCACCGATCGCGGCTGCGTAGTGTGGGGCGCGACCCGCAAGCCCTCCGCGCGTCCGCGCCGCGGACGCGCTGGCACCGGAGGTGCGCCGTGGAGCTGTACGACCTGCGGATCTTCCGGACCGCCGCGCGCACCGGCGGCATCACCGCCGCCGCGCGCGAACTGCACACGGTCCAGTCGAACATCAGCAGCCGCATCGCCGCGCTGGAGAAGGAGCTCGGCGCCGACCTGTTCCACCGCCACGCGCGCGGTGTCGTGCTCACCGGTTCCGGGCAGCAGCTGCTCGGCTACGCCGAGCGCATCAGCGAGCTCGCCGAGGAGGCCCGCCGCACCTTGGCCGACCAGGACGACCCCAGCGGCCCGCTGCGGATCGGCGCCCTGGAGACCACCGCCGGGCTGCGCCTGCCCGGCGTGATCAGCGCCTTCAGCGCGGACTGCCCGCGCGTCGAGCTGTCGCTGATCACCGGGGCCACCGACGGGCTGATCGCCGACGTGCTCGCGCACCGCCTCGACGGCGCGTTCGTCAGCGGACCGGTGCAGCACGCCGACCTGGAGGCGGCGGAGGTGTTCACCGAGCAGCTCGTGCTCGTCACCGCGCCGGCCGTGCCCAGCATCGACGCCGCGCTGCGCGGGGCCGCTCCGAAACTGCTGGTCTTCCGGCGCGGCTGCTCCTACCGCCGCCGGCTGGAAGATCTGGCGCCCCGCCACGACGCACCCGCCCCGCAGGTGCTCGAGTTCGGCACGCTCGAGGGGATCCTGGGCTGCGTGCGCGCGGGCATGGGCTGCACGCTGCTGCCGGAAGCCGTCGTCGACGAGCACGTGCGCCGCGGGCGCGTGCGCACCCACGCCCTCCCCCCCGAGCACGCCCGCACCGACACCGCGTTCGTGCGCCGCCGGGACACCACCGCCGGCCCGGCGCTGCGCCGCTTCGCGGAACTCGCGCAGCAGCACGCCGCCCCCGCGGGCGGCGAACGCGCGCAGGCGTTCCCCGCGTGACGCGTTCGCCCCCCGCGCGGCTCACGCCCCGCCGCACTGCCAGCGGCGCCACTCGTGGTCCCAGAACCGGGCCGCGTGCCTGCGTCCCACCACCTGGCACATCCGCGCGGAGAACCAGCAGACCAGCACCGCGAGCACCCACAGCAGCACGCCGGTGAGCGCCGCGACGGCCCCTCGCGTGGGGGGTGACATCGGCGGTGTCACCCGGTCACCGGAGCGGTCCACCCACACGCGCACGGTGTCGCCGCGGGAGAGGTCCAGCGGCACGTCCACGGTGCTCGTACTCGTGCTCGCCCCGGTGTGCCACCGCACCGTGGCTTTCGCCGACTGCTGGTAGTAGCCGTTGCCCGCGGGGGACTGCATCCGCGGTTGCGAGGTGAGCACGGCCTGCACCGGCTGCGCGGTGCGCACCGTCGCGGCCGCCTGCCGTTCCAGGTCCCGGTGCACCTCCGCAGCGGCCACCGCGACCGCGGGCGCGGCCAGCAGCGCCGCGGTCGCGAACAGCGCCGTGAGCCAGGCGACGACCCGGTCCACGCGCCGGCACAGGGGGTTGTCGGAACGCAGGGCGTTGCGCAGCCATGCCAGCTCCTCGCGCCACGCGGCGGCCATGCTCACCCCTTTCGCCGAACGCGCACCGAAGAGCGGGCGTGCGACCGGCGGCCACACCGCTCCGCGGCGCACCCGCCTGCGGCCCGTGCCACCAGCCTGCCAGCGGAAAGCCAACCGGGGTGGAAGCCGACCGCTCGGGTCCGCGCCGTTCCCGCGTGCCGTTCCCACCGGGGTCGTTCCCACCAACTCGCTCCCGCGGGGTCCGTGCCGAGCACGGCGGCCGAGCGCGACCGCACCGGAGTTCTTGGTAGCACGGAGTGCGCTGCGTCACAGCGAAGGCGGGTTCCTCCGACCCGCCGACCGGGAGCGCCCGCCGGCCCCGGCCTCCGGGGATCAACCGGCCTCCGGGGATCACCCGGCGACCGGGAGTCAGCGGCGGCTGAGGAAGCGGCGGAACCACTCGCGCGGTCGCGGTGCGCGCTGGCTGCGGGGCCTGCGCGACAGCTCGCGCAGCCAGTCCTGCCACGCCCCCGCGGCGTCGCTGTCCACACCGCGCAGCAGGCGGTGGATGCGGATGTAGTCGCCCTGCCGGTGCTCGCTCGCCCACTGCTCCAGGCGCGCGTCCACCGCGCGCCGCACGCCGTCGGGTGCGCTGTCGGACCAGGCCATCGCGAAGGCCAGCGCGATCGCCCGATCCCGCCGCTGCTCGGGGACGCCTCTGTCCTGCCACACCCCGGGCAGGCGTTCGGCCAGCAGCTGCGCGAACGTCTCCCCGCTGCCGACGGCGATCTGCAGCGCCACCCGCAGCGACACGTCGAGCACGGAGGAGGCGAGCTCGTCGGCCCGGGCCGTCAGCACCGCTTCGGACACCGACTGCGGCGCGTCCGCCCCCGAGGCGGGGAGTTCGCCGGTGCGCTGCAGCGCACCGAGCCAGTGCCGCAGCCGTCCGTCCTCCTCCCACAACTGGCGCAGCTGTTCGTGGTCGGGGCCGGCGTGGTGCACCACCAGCCGCAGCACGTCCAGCAGCCCCGGCGACATGGTCGCCCCGTCGAGCACGCCGAACACGCGCTGCGCCAGCGACTCCTCCACCGCCGAGGACGGCACCACCGCCAGCAGCCCGGCCGCCTCCTCGACGCTCGGCCGCACCTCGTCGAACAGCGCCCGCCACGCCGCTTCCGCGTCGACGTCCGCCTCGGACTTCGCGAGCAGATCGCGGCAGCGGTCGATCGCCTCCCTGCGGGACTCCTCACCGCGGGCCACGGCCGTGCGCAGCACGAGGGCGTCGAGCTCGGAGGCGGGATCGCGCACCAGCGGCAGCAGCAGCGGCCACCAGTGGTTGCGCACCGCCTCGACCGCCCCGTCGCGCTCGGCGGCCCCGGCCGGCTCGGCCGAGTCGCGCCCCACCCGGCGGGCGAGCTCCTGCCGCAGCAGTTCCACCAGCTGCTCGCCGCAGCTCCAGCGCTGCGCGTCGAAGCCGAGCCGGGGTCGTTCGGCCCACCAGCGTGCGAACTGCTCCATGGCCTGCCCGGTGCGCTCCAGGCGCGGCGTCAGGCCGAACCGGGTGGCGGTGCGCAGCACCGCGTCCACGCGTTCCGGGGACGTGCTGTTGACGATCCGCTCGACCAGTTCGGTGGCCTGCTCGGCGTCCCGCTCGGACCAGCCCAGCTCCGCCGGCAGCGGCACCGCGTCCCCGACGCCCTCGGCCGAGTCGCGCGCCGCGGTCAGCTCGGCCCGCAGCACCGCCAGCCACAGCCGCCCGGTGCGGGCGCCCAGGTCCACGTCGGCGAGCCGGTGCAGCACGCCGCGGTCGGGGTCCGCGGCCAGCAGGGCGTCGAGCACCGGGGTCCAGGTCTCCGCGTCGAGCACGTAGGCAGCGGTGCGCAGCCAGTCGGCGAGCGCCTCGGTCTCATCGGCCGTCACGGGTTCGTCGAAGGTGAGCACGGCTGCGGCGTACCGGTCGGCGGCCTCCGGGTGGCGCTGCCGCCGCTGCCGCCCGAAATCGTGCGCGCGTTCGACCGCGTCGACCACTCCGAACGGGTCGCCCCCGAGGAACCGCCGCACCCAGAACGCCGCGGCCGAGGTGGGGGTGACGCGGCTGCGGGTGCCCTCCGCCGCGTTGAACACCACCGCCTCGGACACCCCCGAGGGGTCGGCGAACTCGCCCGCGTTGTCCGGCGTCACGGCGACCACCGGGTAGCGGCGGTCGCGCGGGTCGGGGCCGAACACCCGGAAACCCACGCGCAGCGCGCGTTCGCGGGGCAGCAGCAGGGTGGCCGCGGCCAGCCAGCGGACCACGGCGGCGGTGTCCGAGGCGACGAACACCACTCGTGCGGGGCTCGCCCCGTCGAGCTCCTCCAGCGCGGACAGCAGGGCCAGCAGCCAGGACTCGCCCTCCGGTTGCGCGAGCACCCAGTCGCGCACGGTCTGCGCGTCCAGTGGGCCGGCCTCGGCGGCGCCGACCGCCGGGCACTCACCGCCGTCCGCGGGGGTGTCGGCCCAGCAGCCCGCGTCCCACAGCTGCGCGGGGCGGGCGGTGCCGTAGGTGGCGGGATCGTCGGCCACGAGCGCGTGGGTGAACCGCCCGGGCTCCTCCCCGTCGCCGTCGCGGCTGACGCAGCGGGCGGTGACGTAGGCGGTGTCGCAGGCGTGCAGCAGCGAGGGCTGCTGCCGCGCCGGGCCGTCCGGATCGGGTTCGGCGGCGACGCACCGCTCGACGAGGGTGCGCGTGTGCGGGTCGGTGTTCGGGGAGGTCGCGTGGAACAGCAGACCGCCCCGGTTCTCGTCCCACACCGGGGTCTCGATGCAGTGCACTGCCTGGAACTCCCGCGCGCTCATGTCCCGTCTCGCTCCGTTCCGCCCGGCGCACCCCGCTGGTGACCGGTTCGCCCGTCGTGTCCACGTGGTCCGGCTGCTCCGGATCAAGTCCACATGATCCGGTTGCTCAGCACCGTAGGACACCGCGAAACAGCGGAACGTGACGTGCCTTCGATCATGCGCGTGTCGGGCACCGACCCTCGATCAGGCGAACTCCCCGGGGCGACCCCCGAGCAACCGACCGGCCGGCGACCGGCGGCCCACCTCCCCGGTCCGGGACCACCCCGGCCGGCGACCCCGCCGGTCCGGGGGATCAGGAGAGCGCGGGCAGGCCGATCGCGGAGTCCACCGCGATGCCCACGAACAGCAGCGCGAGGTACGAGTTCGACAGGTGGAACAGGCGCATCGGGTTGGCCGCGACCCCGCGGCGCACCGCGCCGTGCAGGTGCTGGGCCACGACGAGGAACACCACCCCGGAGGCCACGGCCAGGACGAGGTAGATCCAGCTGGTCACCGGCACGAGCAGCAACGTGCACGCCACGGTGGCGTAGCTGTAGGCGAGGATGCGGGCCGAGACCTGGCCGGGCGTCTTCACCACCGGCAGCATCGGCACGCCCGCCCGCGCGTAGTCCTCCCGGTACTTCATCGCCAGCGACCAGAAGTGCGGCGGGGTCCACAGGAACACCACGCCGAACATGACCAGCGCGGGCCACTCGACCCGGCCGGTCACCGCTGCCCAGCCGACCACGACGGGCATGCACCCGGCGGCCCCGCCCCAGACGATGTTCTGCGTGGTGCGCCGCTTGAGCACCAGCGTGTAGATGAAGACGTAGAACAGCAGCGCAGCCGTGGCCAGCACCGCGGCGAGCAGGTTCGCCCCGGCCCACAGCACGGCGAAGGAGGCGGCGCCGAGGACCAGGCCGAACACGAGCGCGTGCCGCCGCGGCACCGTGTAGGTGGCCAGCGGGCGCTTCTTCGTGCGGTCCATGACCTGGTCGATGTCCGAGTCGGCCACGCAGTTCAGCGCGTTCGCGCTGCCCGCGGACATGGCCCCGCCGAGGAAGGTGACCAGCACCAGCCAGAGGTTCGGGACGCCGCGCTCGGCGAGGAACATCGCCGGGATGGTGGTCACCAGCAGCAGTTCGATCACGCGCGGCTTGGTCAGGGCCAGGTAGGCACCGAGCACGCCGCGAACGTCGGGCCCGCGCTCGGGCGGTTCGCCCCCGGAGCGTGCGTTGCCGTCGTGTGCGTGCGCCGAGGTGGTCATGACGTCCGATCTTCCTCCGCGGCCCGTGACTGCTCCTGCGGGGTGATCGGTTCGCCGGCGGCACGCGCGCGGGACCAGTGCGTCACCCTGCGCTCCGCGAAGAACGCTCCGAACGGGATGGTGCCGGCCAGCAGGACCAGCAGCATCCGCCCGAGCGGGATGCGCAGCCGCGTGGTGAGCACGAAGGCCACGAGCAGGTAGACGAAGTACAGCCAGCCGTGCAGGAAACCGATCCGCCCGACCCAGGTGTCGCCGGCCACCTGGGTGGCCGTGCCCTGGTCCCAGCCGTACTTGAACACCATGGCCACGCACAGCGCGATCAGCAGCACTGCGGTGACGTAGGCCATGATCCGGTAGAAGTTCAACAGCCCGGGCTGCACGGCTATCGGCTTCACGACTACCCCTCACATCCCGCGTCGCGCGACACGGCGCCCCCCGCCGCCGGCCCCTTGCGGGGACGGAACTCGCCGCCGCCGCGGGTCCGCGGAGGGAACACCCGTGTCGACAGACCGTACGGCACGCGCCGATCGCCGGCGTGACCGACCTGACCGCGGAGTGGCCCCGCACACCCTCGGCGGGGTTGCTCACCGGCGGCGGTGCCGACCCGGCGCCTCCCCGCGGCGCGGGCGGTGCCCCGGGGGTCAGGCGGCCTCCGGGGGCCGGGCAGGCCCCGGGCGCTGCCCGGCGGGGACCGGGGCCACCGCGCGGAGGTCCCACCCGATCACGCCGTGCGCGCGGCGCGGGAGCGCGCGGCTGCGCCTCCTCTCCGGAGGTCTCGGCGCGCTCGTGGTCGGCGCGGCTCAGCGGGCACCGGCGCGCCCGGCCACCGCCCGGGAGGACAGCAGCGCGTCGCGGATCTCACCGGCCCGCACCGCCCCGTTGGACAGCAACGAGGAGGTGATGCCGTGCGCGTGCTCGGTGCCGCCCTGCAGGTAGATCCCGGCCTCGAGGTCGTCGGTGGTGCGCAGGCGGTAGTCCCGCCCCACCGACGGCCGCCCCAGCTCGTCGCGCAGGCAGTGCGGGCCGACCTCGCCGAGCAGGGCGAAGGGGTCCCGCGGGCTGCAGCCGGTCGCGCAGACGAGGACGTCGCTGTCCAGCACCTGCCGCTCTCCGGTCGGCAGGAACTCGACGTCCGCGCGCACGCCACCGGCGTGCTCCTCCACTCCGCGGAGCTCGCTGGCGTGGTGGACGCGCAGCCGGTGCTCGCCGGTGACCTTCTCCTGGTAGTGGCGGCGGTAGAGCTCCTCGATCAGCCCCAGGTCGACCACGGAGTAGTTCGTGTTGGCGTGGTAGCCGGCCAGCATGCCCTTGACCCCCTCCGGTGCCGCGTAGAAGTCCTGCACGGCCTGCGGGTCGAAGATGCGGTTGGCGAAGGGGCTGTCGTCGGAGGGGCTGTAGCCGTAGCGGCGGAACACCGCGCAGACCTCGGCGCCGGGGAACGCGCGGTGCAGGTACTCCACCGCTTCGGCGGCGCTCTGCCCCGCGCCGACGACGGTGAACCGGCGCGGCGAGGGCTCGCCCAGCTGCTCCACCCGCTGCAGCAGGTCGAGGTTGTGCCAGACGCGTCCGCTCTCGACCACTCCCCGCGGCATCGCCGCCTCCAGGCCGAGACCGAGGACGAGGTTGCGGGCCCGGTAGGTGCGGTAGCCGTCGGCGCTGCGGGTGGTGACCGCGAACCGGGTGATGCGCTGCCCGTCGCGGACGGGCACGACCGAGACGACCTCGCTGCCGTAGCGCACCCGGTGGGCCATCCTGCTCGCCGCCCACTCGAGGTAGTCGTGGTACTCGACTCGGGTGGGGAACAGCGTCTTGTGGTTGATGAAGTCGGCCAACCGCCCCCGCTCGCGCAGGTAGCACAGGAAGGAGAAGTCGCTGGCCGGGTCGCGCAGCGTCACCAGGTCCTTGAGGAAGGAGACCTGCAGCGTGGTGCCGTCGATGAGCATGCCCCGGTGCCAGCCGAAGTCCTCCTGCCGCTCCAGGAAGAGGCCGGACAGCGGCGCTCGCGCGGTCGACCGGTTGTGTTCCTCGATCGCGATGGCCAGGGCCAGGTTGGACGGACCGAAGCCGACACCGAGCACGTCGTAGTCGCCTTCGCCGGGGTGCTCACCGTCCCCTCCGCCCATCGGATCCGTCGCCTTCCCCGTCGGGTGCACTGCGGTGGACACGCGTCCCCCCGTCAATCGCGGTCGTGGTTGTGCTTGTCGTGGTACTCCGGCTCGGGCATGCCGCGCTTCCAGTAGCCGATCGCCAGCACGGAGCCGGCGTCGAGGCCGCGGTCACCGCGCAGGTGCCGGCGCATGTCGCGGACGAGCCCGGACTCGCCGGCCACCCAGGCGGAGACGTCGGCGTCGGCGGGGATGTCCGCGGCGCGCACCGCGCCGGGCAGCGCGCGGCTGCACCCGGGGGCGGTGCCGTCGCGGTGCAGCCACGTCCAGGTGACGCCGGGCGGACGCTCGACGGGTTGCTGCTCGGCCTCGCCGGCGATCTCGACGAACACCTGCCCCCGAGCCGTCTCCGGCATGGATTCGACGAGGGCGGAGATCGCCGGCAGCGCGGTCTCGTCCCCGGCCAGCAGGTACCAGCCGGCGGGGCGGCAGGTCTTGCCGCCGGGGCCCATCACGCCGAGCGCGTCCCCCGGCCGCGCGTCGCGCGCCCAGGTGGCGGCGACGCCGTCGTCGCCGTGCAGCACGAAGTCGATGTCGAGCTCGGCGCGCTCGGCGTCGTAGCGGCGCACGGTGTAGGTGCGCATGGTCGGCCGCTGCGCGGGGTCGGGCCAGACGTAGCGCCCGGTCCCGCTGTCGATCCGCGGCAGCACCGGCCGCTGCTGATCCTCGCGGGGGACGAAGACCTTGACGTTCGGGCCGCTGCGGCCCTCCTGGAACCCGGCCAGCTCCTCGCCGCCGAGGGTCACGCGACGCATCCCGGGGCTGATCTGCGCCGCGCGCAGCACCTCGAGCGCGCGGGCCGGCGGACGGGGGTGCTGCGCCCGGCGCGGGTGGCGGACGTCCGCGGTGCTCATCGGCTGGTCTCCTCCCCGCGAGATCGCCCTGTCCAGGGCGAGATCACCGTACTTAGGCAAGGCTAACCACACACCTTCGTCCTGTCCTGGGCGGAGTGATCCGGATCTCCTTCGTCCGGTTCACCCGCGCTGTCCGCCGAGCGACGTCCGGGGCCGCCGCCCCGCCCGGAGCGCCCGGTCCGGAACCGCAGCGCCAGCGCGGCCCCGGCCAGGGCGCAGACGGCGGAGACGCCCATCGCCGCGTGGTAGGCCGCGGGGTGCGCCGGCGCGCCGGCGGAACCGACCCCCGCCACCGCGAGCACGCCCGCCGTGAGGGCCACCCCCACGGCCGAGCCGATCTGCCGCTGCACGGTGAACAGCGTCGACGCCGAGCCCGTGGCGGCACCGGAGATCGTCGCGAACGCCACCACCTGCAGCTCCGTGCTCGCCAGCCCCACGAAGAACCCCGAGGCGAACTGCACCAGCGCCGCGTACCAGAGCCCGGCCGCGCCCACGGTCGACATCGCCGCGAACGACACCGCCGCCCCGGCCATCGACGCGCTGACCAGCACGCGCGGACCGAGCGCGCGATCGGCCCAGGCGAGCACCTGCGAGGCCAGCACCAACCCGAGCGCCTTCGGCGTGGTCACCAGGCCGGTCTCCCAGGCCGAGGCCCCCAGCTCCGACTGGTACAGCAGCGTGAACCCGTACAACGTGCCCAGGAACCCGGCCACGCACGTCACCAGCACCAGGCTCGCCAGCCGGAACGACCGGTCGCGGAACAGCCGCACGTCCAGCAGCGGCGCGGCGCGCCGCACCTGGCCGCGCACCAGCACCACCAGCAGCACCGCGCCGGCCCCGCCGGCCAACCACGGCACCGGGGAGGACGCGCCGGTCCGCGGCAGCGCCTCCAACGCGTAGATCACCGCGCCCACGCCCGGGACCGCCAGCGCGAAACCGGTCACGTCGAACCGGCGCCCCGCCGACTCCACGTGCTCGACCAGGTACCGCGCGCCGAAGGCCAACCCCAGCAACCCGACCGGCAGGTTCACGAAGAAGCCCCACCGCCAGTCGAGGTGGTCCACGAAGAAGCCGCCGAGCAGCGGCCCCAGCGCCGGCGCCACCGCGGTCGGCAGCACGAGCAGCCGCGAGAGCCCGACCCGCTGCTCGGGCGGGTAGGCCCGGAACAGCATCGTCAGCGCGACCGGGCTGACCACGCCCGCCCCCGCGCCCTGCGCGAGGCGCGCCGCGGTCAGCTCGCCCAGTCCGCCGGCCAACCCGCACCACAGCGACGCGGCCACGAACACGCCGAACGCGCCGAGGAACACCCGCTTGGTGCCGAACCGGTCGCCGAGCCACCCCGAGGCCGGGATGCACATGGCGAGGCTGACCAGGTAGGCCACGTTCACCGGCGCGGTGGCGTGCTCCGGGACCGCGTGCTCCTCGGCGATCGCGGGCAGCGCGACGTTGACGATCGTCGCGTCCATGCCGCTGGTGAACATGGCCACGACGTAGACGACGCACACCGCTGTCCGCGGATCGACGCGCCGCCCCCCTCTCCCGGCCGGCGATGCCGCCATCAGCGGCCCCGCGAGGGATCGTCGGCGACCGACCGCGCCGGGCGGATGTCCGTCCACTGCGCCTCGATGTGCTCCAGGCACGCCTCCCGCCCGGCGGGGCCGAACGCGACCGACCACCCGGCCGGCACCTCCAGGGCGGCCGGCCACAACGAGTACTGGTCCTGCTCGTTGAACAGCGCGCAGTACTCCGCCTGCGGATCCTCGAACGGGTTCGTCACCGTTGTCTCCTCCTCTCGCGGGGGCTGGTTCCCGCTGCGCCGCTTCCCACCGGGCCGCTCCCCACCGGGCCGTTGCTCGCTGCACCGGTGCCCTTCGGAGCGGTCACGGCGCGTCGGCCAGGCGCCGGTCCACCACCCGGGCGATCTCGGCGATCGGCCCGGGTTCGGTCATGTCCTTGTGCTCGCAGGCGATGTCGTGGTTCTGCACCCGCCCGCGCACGTACGGCTCCCACATCCGCGGCGTCAGCGAGGGTTTGGCCTGGTTCTCCGCGGCCGTGAAGAACAGCACGTCGCCGTCGAACGGGGCGTGCTCGGAAGTGTTCTCCAGCACCGCGCAGGTGACGAAGTTGTCGATGATCGCGTCGATCGTGTGCTCGGCCAGGTTCGCCAGCGCGCTGCCGTCCGCGGAGAGGATCCCGGCCACCGCTTCCCGGGTGAACTCCGCCTCCGCCATGCCGGAGGTGTCGTGCCCGGCCATGTACAGCAGCGCCTTGAGCGCGTCGACCTCGCCGGGCAGCTCGTCCCAGACGTCCTTCGGGTAGGCGTCGAGCATGCACAGCAGGTCGACCTCCTCCCCCTGCGCCTGCAGCCGCGTGCTCATCTCGTGCGCCACGACGCCGCCGAAGGACCACCCGAGCAGCTGGTACGGCCCGTGCGGCTGCACCGCGCGCACGTGCTGCAGGTACTCCTCGGCCATCTCGGCCAGCGTCTCCGGCACCGGCCGCGGTTCGGCCAGCCCGCGCGCCTGCAGCCCGTACACCGGGCGTTCGGGGTCGATGTGCTTGAGCAGCCCGGAGAACGGCCAGGACAGCCCGGCCGCCGGGTGCACGCAGAACAGCGGGTTGCGCTCGCCGCGGGTGCGCAGCGGCAGCAGGACCTCCAACGCGTCCCGCCCGGTGTCACCGTGCAGCCGGTCGGCCAGCTCGGCCACCGTGGGCGCGGAGAACAGCGTGCCGACGTTGATCCGCACGCCCAGCTCGTCGCGCACCAGTCCCATCAGCTTCGCCGCCAGCAGCGAGTGCCCGCCGAGGTCGAAGAAGTCGTCGTGCACCCCCACGCGGGTCACCCCGAGCGCCCGCGCGAACAGGCGGCACAGCGCCTCCTCCGCGGGAGTGCGCGGCGTGGTGATCTCCGCGGGCTCGTCGTCGCGGTCCGGTGCGGGCAGCGCGGCGCGGTCGAGCTTGCCGTTCGGCAGCAGCGGCAGCGTCTCGAGCAGCACCACGCTCGGCACCATGTGGCCCGGCAGCCGCTCGGCCACGTGCCGCCGCAGCTGGGCGGGCGTGACCTCCCCGGCGGCCCCGGCCCGCGGCACCACGTACCCCGCGGGCCGCCGGTCGCCCGACTCGTCGGTGTGCACCGCGACCGCCGTGCCGGCCACGGCCGGGTGCTCGCCGAGGGCGGCCTCGATCTCGCCGAGCTCGATGCGGAACCCGCGGATCTTGACCTGCTCGTCGACCCGCTCGACGAACTCGAGCACGCCGTCGCGGCGCCACCGCACCACGTCGCCGGTGCGGTACATGCGCGAACCGGGCGGGCCGCAGGGGTCGGCGACGAACCGCTCCGCCGTGCGCCCCGGACGCCCCAGGTAGCCGTGCGCCAGCCCGGTCCCGGCGATGTGCAGCTCGCCCTCGACCCCGGTCGGCACCGGCCGCAGCGCCGCGTCCAGCACGTACAGCCGCACGCCCGGGTCGGGCGAACCGATCGGCACCGAGCTGCCCAGCTCCTCGGCGGTGCACTCCCACAGCGTGGCGTTCACCGTGGCCTCGGTCGGGCCGTAGCAGTTGAACATGCGGCGGCCCCGCCCGAAGCGGCGCACCACCTCCGGCGGCACCTTCTCCGCACCGCACAGCAGTGTCGCCCCCTCCGGGAGCTCGGCCTCGGCGTCGAACGTGCTCAGCACCGACGGCCCCAGCGCCAGGTGGGTGACCGCGTGTCGGCGGGCGTAGGCGGCCAGCGGTTCGGCCGGCACGCGCAGCTCGCTCGGCACGACGACGAGCGCCGCCCCGCTCAGCAGGCCCATGCAGATTTCCCAGAACGCCACGTCGAAGCTCGGCGAGGCGAACTGCAGCACCCTGCTGGCGGCGGTGACGCCGATGCGCTCGCGCTGCGTGGCCAGCAGCTTCCCGATCCCCCGGTGCGGCACGAGCACGCCCTTCGGCTTGCCCGTCGACCCTGAGGTGTAGATCAGGTAGGCCGGGTCGTCCAGTCGCGGCGCCCGCGGCTCGACCTCCCCCCGCGGTCGCGCGTGCGGCGCCACCACCGGCAGGCCGAAGTCCGCATCGGACGCCTCGGGCGTGCTGATCACGCACCGCGGCCGGGCGTCGCCGACCATCGTGCGCAGGCGCTCGTCCGGGTACTCCGGGTCCAGCGCCAGGTACGCGGCCCCCGTGGACATGGCCGCGAGCAGGCCGATGAACAGCTCCGGCGACCGCGGCAGCAGCACGCCCACGACGTCGCCGCGGCCCACGCCCCGCTCGGCGAGCGCGCGGGCGAGGCCGTCGACCCGCTCGTGCAGCTCGCGGTAGGTCAGCTCCTCCTCGCCGAAGACAAGCGCGGTCGCCTCCGGGGTGCGGGCGGCCTGCGCGGCGAACAGCTCCGGGAACGTGCCGCGGTCGGACTCGCGCACCTCGCCCTCGGCGCTGCCCCAGGTGGACAACTGCTCCCGCTCGTCCGCCGAGAGCAGCTCCAGCCGCCGCAGCGGCGTCGCAGGATCGGCCGCGGCCGCCCGCAGCAGCCCGCAGAACCGGTCCGCGAGCCGCTGCACAGCGGGCTCGTCGAACAGGTCGCGGCTGAACTGGACGATCCCGTCCGCGCCGCCCGCGGCGTTGTCGGTGAGGTTGACCGCGAGGTCGAACTTGGCCGTCCCGAGGTCCACTTCGGACAAGTCGTCCAGCCGCACGCGCAGCCCGGGCAGCTGCGGCGGTTCGCGCTCCGGCTCGCCCCAGTAGGTGAGCATGACCTGGAACAGCGGGTTGCGCGCTGGCGAGCGGTGCGGACGCAGCAGCTCCGCGAGCCGCTCGAACGGCATGTCCGCGTGCTCGTAGGCCGCCAGCGCCCGGTCGCGGGTGCGTTCGACGAGCTCGGCGAACGTGGGATCGCCGGCGGTGTCCACCCGCACCACGAGGGTGTTCACGAAGAACCCGACGAGGTCGTCGAGCGCGGTGTCGTCCCGCCCGGCCACCGGCGTGCCCAGCGGGACGTCCGCGCCCGCACCGAGCCGGGTGAGCAGCGCGGCGAAACCGGCCTGCAGCACCATCAGCGGACTGGCCCGGTGCGCCGCGGCGAGTTCGCCGATCCGCGCCCGCAGCTCACCGTCCACCGTGAACCGCACCGTCCCGCCCCGCCGGCTCGGCTCGGCCGGACGCGGCCGGTCCGCCGGCAGGTCGAGCTCCTCGGGAACGCCGTCGAGCTCGCGCATCCAGAACGCGCGGGAACCGTCCTCGGTGGACTCGGCCTCCTCGACCGCGGCGCGCTGGCACAACGCGTGGTCGATGTACTGCACCGGCAACTCCGCCCACTGCGGGGGCCGCCCGGCCCACCGCGCGCGGTAGGCGGTGGCCAAGTCCGCCAGCAGCAGCCGCAGCGACCACTCGTCCACGGCGATGTGGTGCAGCAGCAGCAACAGCACGTGCGCCTGCGGGCCGGTGCGCAGCAACACCGCGCGCAGCGGCAGCTCGCGGGCGAGGTCGAAGCCGGTGCGGGCGTGCTCGGCGAGCTCCGCGCGCAGGTGCTGCTCGTCGGTGTCGACCACGCGCAGCTCGGGCACCTCGTCGAGGACCCGCTGCTCCGGTTCCCCCTCGGTCTCCGGGAACGCGGTCCGCAAGCTCTCGTGCCGGACGGCCACGTCCGCGACGGCACGGCGCAGGGCGTCCTCGTCGAGGTCGCCGTCCAGGCGCAGCGTCAGCGGCGTGTTGTACGTCGGGTCCGGTCCCCACAGCCGGTTGAGGAACCACAAGCGCTGCTGGGCGTAGGACAGGGGAACGCGCGCGGGGCGCTGCACGCGCCGCACGCCCGCCGCGCGGGTGTCCACATCGGTCAGCGCAGCCAGACCGGCCACCGTGGGGTTGTCGAACAGGGCGCGCACGGGCACGTCGCGGCCCAGCCGCGCCCGCATCAGCGAGAGCAGCCGCGTGGCCAGCAGCGAATGGCCGCCGAGCTCGAAGAAGTCGGCGTCGATGTGCACCTCGGGCACACCCAGCACCTCGGCGAACAGCTCGCACAGCGCGCGTTCCCGCTCGTCCCGCGGGGCGCGCCCCCGCCCGGCCGCGCCGAACTGCGGCTGCGGCAGCGCGCGCACGTCGCGCTTGCCGTTGGCGGTGACCGGGATCCGCTCCACCGGTGCGACCACGGCGGGCACCATGTACTCGGGCACGCGCGCGAGCAGGTGCTCGCGCAGCTCATCGGGGTCGGCGGTGCCGGCCGCGTAGCCGACGAGGCGTCGCTCGCCGGCGCCGTCGGTGGTCACGACCACCGCGGCGTCGCGCACCGCGGGGTGCTCGAGCAGGCGCGCCTCGACCTCGCCCGGTTCGATGCGGAACCCGCGCACCTTGACCTGCTCGTCGGCCCGGCCGCGGTACTCGAGCTCGTCGAAGGCCCCGGTGCGCCAGCGGGCCAGGTCGCCGCTGCGGTACATCCTGCTGCCCGGAGGTCCGAACGGGTCGGCGACGAACCGCTCCGCCGTCAGCGCGCGCTTGCCCAGGTAGCCGAGCGCCAGGCCGGCACCGGCGACGTAGAGCTCACCGGTCACCCCGGGCGGCACGGGGCGCAGCCACTCGTCGAGCACGTACGCCCGCAGGTCGGGGATCGGGCGGCCGATGGCGCTTCCCCGCTCGGTGGACGCCCGCTCGGCGTCGAGCGGGTGGTGGGTGACGTGCACCGTGGTCTCGGTGATGCCGTACATGTTCACCAGCCCCGGCCCGCGCGGATGGCGGGAGAACCAGTCGCCGAGCCGCGCCGGTTCCAGCGCCTCACCGCCGAAGACCACCCACCGCAGGGCGAGCTCGCCCGCTTCGCCCGCGGCGGCGAGTTCGGCGTCGGCCCGGTCGAGCTCGTGGAACGCCGACGGGGTCTGGTTGAGCACGGTGACCCGTTCCCGCTGCAGCAGCCGGTGGAACTCCACCGCCGAGCGCGCCGTGTCGCGGTCGACGACGACGATCCGCCCCCCGTGCAGCAGCGCGCCCCACAGCTCCCAGACGGAGAAGTCGAACGCGTACGAGTGGAACAGCGTCCACACGTCGTCGGCTCCGAAGTGGAACCAGGGCGCGGTGGCGGTGAACAACCGGACCACGGTGGCGTGCGGCACGACCACGCCCTTGGGCTCGCCGGTCGAACCGGAGGTGTAGATGACGTAGGCGCTGTGCTCCGGCCGCAGGCGGCCCCGCGCACCGGGACGGGGGTCGCGCTCCGGCAGCTGCGCGAGCGCGCGCCGCGCCTGCGGGCCGTCGAGGACGACGCGGACCGGCCCGCCGGCTGCGTCCTCATCGGACTCCGCGGCGCCGGTCCGCTCCACCGAAGCGGTGTCGGTGAGCACCAGCGCCGGACGCGCGTCGGCGAGGACGTGCTCGCGGCGGCGCCGCGGCTGCTCCGGGTCCAGCGGGAGGTAGGCGGCACCGGACTTCAACGTGCCCAGCACCGCCACGACGAGTTCCGCCGAGCGCTGGAACGTCAGCGCGACCAGCTGGTCCGGCCCCACCCCGCGGTCGATGAGGTACTGGGCGAGGCGGTTGGCGCGCGCGTTCAGCTCGCCGTAGGTGATGCTGTCCGCTCCGTCGCGCACGGCGACGGCCTCGGGGGTGAGCTGCACCTGCTGCTCGAACAGCTCCGGCAGGGTGCGTCCCTCCGGCGCCGCTTCCGCTGCGGTGCGCTGCACCGGTGCCGCGTCGAGCCCGAGCGCCCGCCGCCGCTCCGCCCCGTCGAGCAGCGGCAGCTCCCGCAGCCGCGCCGAGCCGTCCGCGGCGGCGAAGGTGCGCAGGAAGCGCAGGAAGCGCTGCCGGTGCCCGGTGAGCTCCTCCTCGGAGTAGCGCGCGGGGTCCGCGTCGAACTCCACGCGCCCGTCCTGGGTGAACAGCGCAACGGTGAGGTCGTCGACGGGTCCGGCGACGACGTTGTGCACCTCGGCGGGGCTGCCGGCGAAGCTCAGCTCGTAGTCGAACGGCTTGATGTTCACCTGCGGGCCGAACAGCCGGCGCTGTCCGCTGAGCAGCCCGAGGTCGCGGCGCAGGTCCTCGGCGCGGTAGCGCTGGTGCCGGCGCAGCCGGCCGCCCTCGGCGGCGACGCGGCGCACCAGCTCGTCGCGGGTGTCCGCGCCGTCGAGCGCCAACCGCAGCGGCAGCACGTTGACCGCCGGGGCGGGCACGCGCGCGGCTCCCGAGCCGAGCCGCGCCGTCACCGGCGCGCCGAGCACCACCTCGGGATTTCCGGTCAGCGCGCGGACGTAGGCGGCGAAGGCCGCCTGGAACGCGTCGGGCCAGCGGGTTCCGGCCGATTCGGCCACGGTGGACAGTTGCGCGCGCAGGTCCGCGGGAATCCGGTCGGTCTGGCGCCGGAACTCGGTGGCCGCGGAGCTCGGCCCCTCGCCGAGGGAGGCGATCTCGGGCCAGTCCGCGCACCGCCGCGCCCAGTGCGCGGCATCGGTGCCGAACCGCTCGGAGGCCCGGTACTCCCGCTCCGCCTCGACCAGGGTGGACAGCGGGCGGAAGGGGGATGCGCCGGGGTCGCGCTGCTCGGACAGCGCGGTGTAGACCTCGGCGGTGCGGCGCAGCAGCAGGGAGAATCCGTACCCGTCGACGGCCACGTGGTGGATGCGCTGGTACCACCACCAGCGCTCGGTGCCCAGGCGCAGCAGCGCCCCCGTGGTCAGCCCGTTGACGGGCCGGCCAGCGCGGCCGGTGAGGTCGACCGGCGTGCGCAGGTCCGCCCGGATCCACTCCGCGGCGCGGGACTCCGGCTCGTCCGCGGCGGCGAGGTCGACGACCGCGAGCTCGGCGGTACCGGCGGGGTCGACGCTCTGCCGCGGGACATCGCCCTCGGTGCGCACCCGGATGCGCAGGCTGTCGGTCTCGGCGACGACCCGCCGCCAGGCCGCGCGGAACCGCTCGGGGTCGATCGGCCCGCGGATCTCCACCCGCTCGGCGGTGTTGTAGTGCGAACCGCACGTCCGCCCGGTGTCCCCGGAGATCTGGTCGGCGACGAGCACACCGGCCTGCGCGCTGGTCAGCGGCATGCACGCGGTCCCGTCATCCGGGAGGTCCCGGTCCGGTCCCGGTTGTTCGCCGATGTGCGCTTCCCGGAGCTCCCGCGCGGACCGGTCGGCAGACTCCCGCGGCATGACCTCCCCCTCCCAGAACGAAGTTAGCCTTACCTTAGTTCACCGCGAAGAAGGACGAACAGATCGAGTGGGGCGACTCACCTGCGCCGCACCGATCGGTCAGGCGCGCTCGAACACCATCAGCGCCGAGTTCTTCGTCGGCAGCCCCACCTCGCGCAGCTGCACGTAGCCCGCCTTGCCGAACGCCGCCACCGAGGCCGCGTTGCGCACGTCCGGTTCGGCCACGACCCGGCGCACCCGCGGATCCGCCGCCAGCACGCCTTCGGCGACCTGGCGCAGCAGCGCCGCGCCGATCCCGCGGCCGGTGCTGGCGGGATCACCGATGGCGATGTGCACCCCGACGTCGTGGTCGTCGAAGGAGTAGCAGGCGGCGAGCCGGTCCCGCACCACGCGGTAGACCTCGACGTAGGCGAACTCCCGCCCGTCGCGACCCACGAGGCACGGGACGGAGTGCCGCCCGGACAGCTGGGTGGACAGCTCCGCGCGCCACTCCTGCCAGCTCCAGGCCTGCTCCCAGTTCACCGCGACGTGCTCGGTGTTCATCCACCGGTGCACAGCGGTGACGTCCGGGTCGCCGTCGCCCGCGCCCAGGCGCACCGGGCGGAGCGCGAAGTCGGGCAGCTCGGGCAGCACGACCCCCGGGACCGCGGCGACGTCGCGGTGCGGTTCCGCGTGGGCGCGCAGCGGGTTCGGCACCCGGTGCGGCACCCCCAGCGCCCCGTCCTCGCCGAGGCCCGAACCGTTGAGCACGGCCAGATCGGCCAGGGTCGCCTCCCGCGCCCACGAGCGGAGCAGCGCACCGGTCGCCTCGTCGGTCTCCGCCCCGGCCGCGGCGGAGATGCGCCCGGCGAGTTCGGCGAGCAGGTCGTGCTCGGCGGCCACACCGCGCCGCCCGAGGTCCCCGATCGCGGGCAGGATCCCCCGCGTGAGCAGCTCGACCGTCGCCCGCTCCGGGTTCGCGGCGCCGCGCGCGGCCGGCAGCACGCGCCGGTCGACGTGCTCGGCCAGGGCGGAGCGCGCCTGCTGCGCATCGGTCACCTGCGCGGACCAGGGGGGCGCGGCGGTGCCGAGATCCGGCGGCCCGGCCACGGCCGCGCGCACGACGCCCTCCAGCAGCCGGCTCCCGCCGAGCGCGTTGATCGGCGCGTCGGCGAGGGCGCGGCGGCGGGCCTCGATCGAGCAGGCCGTCGCCAGCAGCGCCGGTTCGGCCGCGGCGACCGGTTCTTCCGCTTCGTCCAGCACGTGGATCGGACCGAACCCGTGCTGCCCCGTCGGCGAGCAGTGGACGACGTCGGTGCCGATGCGCAGGGGACCGGCGGAGAGCCGCAGCGCCCCCTCCGCCACCGGGGTGTGCGTCTCCGCCAACCAGCACCGCAGCAGGGACGCCGCCCGCTCGTGCGCGGCGCCGGCGAGCTCCGCATCGTTGATCACAGCAACCTCCTCGAGAAGGAAGGCTAACCTAACTCACCCGATTTGTTAACTCCGCGGCCCCGAACCCCCGCGAAACCGCCCCGATCATGCACAGCGCGTACACAGTGGACGAAGCCGGAGTCGATCACTACCTGATCAGGTGGCGGTCAGCGTTTCTCGATGGGCGAAGCTGCGCGAACGCTCCTACCCTCCACCCAGCGAGGTTGTGCACACGTCCGGAGGGAGTTTCCACCATGGAAGACGCCGCCGATGCCGTCGTCCCGCTCCGTCCGGGTTTCGACATCCAGATCCGCGGGTTCAACCGCAACCAGGTCATCGAACACATCGAGCACCTGGAAGACCAGCTCAAGCTCATCACGCTGGACCGCAACGAGGCCGTCCGCCTCAACGGCGACCTGCGCAAGCTCTGCGACGAAACCCGCAGCGCCCTCGACGAGACGGAACGGCGCCTGAAGACCCTCGAGGCCTCCGACACGGGACTGCCCGCCGCCTCCCAGCGCGTGCACAACATGCTCGCCAACGCCGAGGAGGAAGTGCAGACCCTCCGCTCCGACGCGCAGCGGCAGGCCGAGATCATCCGCGGCACCGCGGAGAACGAAGCGCGCGAGCTGATCACGCAGGCCGAGGAGAACGCCCGGCAGCTGCGCGACGAGTGCAGCTCGCTGATCGCCGAGGTCGAGGCCCGGCGCGACCTGCAGCGCCGCGAGCACGACCAGAACCTCAGCGAGCTCCGCACCCGCGAACAGCGCCTGCGCCAGGAGGTCCGCAACGAGTACAAGCGGGTCATCGACGCCGCGCAGGAAGAGGCCGATGCCGTGCTCGGCGAGGCGCGGCGCCGCTGCGGCGAGTGGGACGCCGAAACCGAGCGCATGCGCCTGGAAGCGCTCGAGGAGATCCACGCCAAGCACGCGCAGCTGGAGCAGCTGCGCCACGGCGTTCTGGCCACAATGGAGAACGCGCGCAGCCTGCTGGACAACTCGGCGGACACGCTGCGCTACCACGACTGGCAGACGTTGAGCACACCGGTGCAGGTCACCGCCACCGACTCCACCGCCGGGAGCACCACCGACGGGGAGGACCTGGCGGAGACCGCGGTGAACCTGCCGGAGCAGCGGGAAATCCAGCAGCAGGACTTCTCCCCGGCGCTCAACGACGTGGCGCACCGGTCCAACGGCTCCGACTCCCACGACACCGGCGCACTGCAGAACTGACGCGAACGGAGCGGAGAAGCGCAGTGGACATCCTGCTCGTGACCTTCATCGGCGGTTTCATCCTGGCCACGCTGATCTTCTGGCCGCTGCTGCGCCGCTCGCAGCGGCGCAGCAGAGCCGTGCAGCGGCGCAACCGCGCGCTGCTCGTGCAGCAGTCCGCGGCCGGCGACTCCACCGCAGCACGCGGCCGGCACGCCGCCTCGGAACCGGACTCGTCCGGGGACGACGGCACCGCACCGGAACCGGCTACCGCGCCGGCGGCGGAATCGCACGCGGCGGCCGCCGAAGCGGCCGCACCACCGCAGGTCCGCGGCAAGCACGAAGCGCACACCCCGGACTCCCCCGAACCGCCGAGCGGAACCGCAGCCACCGGGGCGCAGCTGGCGGGCAAGCGCACCAGCCCGGAGTACGCGGGGTCGGTCAGCCTCGGCGGCGACCTGGGCGGTGCCCTCGGCAACGAGTCCGCCCCGGAGGCGGCCGCCGGCACGGCTCCCGAGCCGCGGCACGGCGCACGCGCGGACACCTCGGTCGTGCCCACCGATCTCTACGAGCGGAAGTACGCCTGGCGCTTCGCGCGCTCGCGCAAGCGGCTGGAACGCCTCCGCACCGAACTCGGCGAGACGAGGAAAACCGCATAGCGCGCACGACACGGGCGGACCGGGCGCCTCACCACCAGGTGGCGTCCGGTCCGTCGCGTTCGGCCCGCCGCGTCCCCCTCCGCGGCGGGCAAACCGGACCGCCGCACCCGTCGAGAACACCCGGTGCTCGCGGGGTTGCTAGTTTCAGAGCCTGTTCCTTGACCTCCCCGACTTCGTGAACCCCGACACGTTGGAGCAGCCGTGAACAGCAGTGGCACAGCACCCCCGGAAACCGTCTACCTGGTCGCCACCACGGGGAACCCGAACTACGGCGACGAGCTGATCGCCGCGACCTGGCTCCGCCACCTCGCGCGCATCGCCCCGGACAGCGACGTGTGGGTGGACTGCCCCAACCCGGGCCCCAGCGCGACCCTGCTCGACGGGCTGCACCCGCGCGTGCGCTTCACCGACACCTTCTGGCGGCTCTGCTGGGAAGCCCCCTGCGACGAACCGTGGGAGGTGTCCGCGTTCGTGCAGAGCGCCATCAACGACCCGGGCATCACTCCCCGCTGGATCTCCGGGATCGAGCTCGCCGCGCGCGCCGACGTCGTCCACGTCATCGGCGGCGGCTACATCAACGAGATCTGGCCGCGCCACTACGGCCTGCTGGCCGCCTCCGTCGCCGCCACCCGGCGCTCCGGCGGGCGCGCCGTGCTCACCGGCCAAGGGCTGTGGCCCGCTCCCGAGGAGAGCCGCCCGCTGCTGCGCAACCTCGCCGGCCAGTTCTCCCTCGTCGACGTGCGCGACACCCCTTCCGCCGAGATGCTCGGCGAGGGGGTGCTCACCTCCGACAGCGGCGACGACATGTTCTTCGGCGTCCAGCCGGACCGCTACCGCGACGACGACCTGTGCGAGTTCATGCTCTGCCTGCAGTCGGACCTGCTGACGACCTCGCTGCCGAACCTCGCCGGGTTCGTGCTCGACACGCTGCGCTCCTGGGGCGTGCACCCGAGCCAGGTCGGCGTGGTCGAGGGCATCCCCCGCGTGGACCGCGAACTCTACCGCCTCGTCGAGCACGACCTGACGGGAGCGCGGTTCTACCCGTTCTCCGAGGTCATGGACCGGGGACTGCCCGCGGCCGAGGGGCAGTACTGGTTGTCCACCCGCTTCCACACGCACCTCATGGCCGCGGCCGTCGGTGCCAACGGCGTCGCCGTGTCGGTCAACCCGGAGTACTACGCCAACAAGCACCGCTCGCTGATCGAACGCGGGTCCAGCTGGACCCTCAGCGAAGCCACCGACATCCCGGACCTGCCCCGCGGCGGCGGGTTCCCGCCCGACCGCTTGCGGGCGCTGCAGGAGGACAAGGCCAAGCTCGCCTGGTCCATCTACGGCGGTTGAACACCGGCGCGAGCCGATCGGCGCGGCGACCGCCGCGACCCCGAGCGCGCCCCGCGGTCGTTCGAAGGACCCCTCCGCCGCGCCGCGGGGCCCGGGCGGACCGGGCACCGGGAGCTGCCCCGCGAGCTCACGTCCCCGACGGGGTCGCACGACTCCAGCGCGACCTCACGACTCCGCCGTGGCGGGGTCCGGACGCCACTGGGCGGTGGGCCACTGCTCCCGCTCCCAGGCGCTGTTCCAGAACAGCCACTCGTACTCGGTGGCGCGGGTGAACGCGTCGAACATGCGGCGCCGCGTGTCCGCGTCGGCCCGCTCGGCCAGGCGGTCGGTCAGCTCCCGCGCGGTGAGGACGGCATCGGCGAACGCCTCGTCGGCGTAGGTCTCGATCCACGCCCGGTACGGGTGCACGGAGACGTCGCCCACGGAGTCGAGGATCGTGCTGCCCACGTGCTGGTACACCCAGAAGCACGGGAGGATCGCCGCCACCAGGACCGGGTAGGGCTCGCTTCCCGCGCACGCCCGCAGGTACGAGGTGTAGGCGTCGCAGGACGGCGACGTCCGCACCGCCTCGACGTCCTCATCGGACAGTCCGAGCTCGTTGATGTAGCCGGCGTGCAACCGGCGCTCCTCCACGACCGCTTCCCGCGCGGCCCCGGCGAGGAACGCCGCGTCGCCCGACTCGTCCGCGCGGCTGGCGGCCGCCGCCAGCGCCTGGGCGAAGGCGACGAGGTAGCGCCCGTCCTGGACGATGTAGAACGCGAACCGGTCCCGCGGCAGGCTCCCGTCGGCGAGCGCCGCGTTGAACGGGTGCTGCACGATCGCGTCCTGCAGCGCGGCGGTGCGGTCCCAGGCGCGGGCGCAGAACCCGCCCGGCGTCGGAGGGGGCAGGTTGCTCATGAGTGGGTCCTCCTCGCATCGGCGGTGAAACGATCCGGCGCGCGGCCGGTGGCGATCCGGTGTGCCGCGAGCGGCGGTGGGCTCACCACCACTGGTGGAAGTGGTGCACCGGCCCGTGCCCGTGGCCGACGTCGAGGCGCTCGGAGTGCCGGAGCGCCTCGGTGAGGTAGTGCTTCGCGTCGCGCACCGCGCCCGCCCAGTCCGCGCGCTGGGGGCGCAGCGCCGCGATCGCCGAGGACAGGGTGCAGCCGGTGCCGTGATCGTTGTCCGTGCGCACGCGCTCGCTGCGGACGGTCCGCACATCACCGCCCGCGAGCAGCACGTCCACACTGGACTCCCCGCTGAGGTGCCCGCCCTTGAGCAGCACGTTCTTCGCCCCCAACCCGGCCAGGCGCTGCGCCTGCGCGGGCATGCCCGCCTCGGCGCCGAGCTCCGGCTCGGCGAGCAGGTCGGCGGCCTCCGGCAGGTTCGGCGTGATCAGGTCCACCCGCGGGACCAGGTCGTCGCGCAGCCCGCGGACCGCCTCCGGGGCCAGCAGCCGGTCGCCGCTCTTGGCGACCATGACGGGGTCGAGCACCACGTGCGGCGGGTGGTAGCGGTCCAGCACGTCCACCACCGCGCGGATCACCTCGGCGTTGGCGAGCATGCCGATCTTGACCGCGTCCACGCGCACGTCGTCGAACAACGTCACGAGCTGCGCGGTGACGAACTCCGGCGGGATCTCCTGCACTTCGGCGACCCCCGTGGTCGTCTGCGCGACCAGGGCGGTGACCACCGACATGCCGTAGGTGCCCTGCGCGGAGAACGCCTTGAGATCGGCCTGGATCCCCGCTCCCCCGCTGGGGTCGGTTCCGGCGATGCTGACGACATTGGCGACCATGACGTCCCTCCGCTAGTGCGAGCTAGGTCAGGTTCGACGGGTCTGCTCTCAGCCCGGGCCACCGGGCACCCCGCGTCACTGGGCTCCAACCTAGCAACTGCCCGCCGGCGGGAACACAGCCGAGCCGCTCACGGCGGTCGCGGACCGGGCCGCCCCGCGCGAGCGCGCAGCGCTGCTGCAGCGGAAGGGTTTGAGCAACGTCACAGCGATGTGGATCACACTGCGCCGGGAACGCGGTGAAACACCCGGTGTAGGCCCACTACAGTGGGAAAGATGGAGACGACAACCGATGCCGTGAGCTCCACGCGCGTGCGCTCGGACAAGCCGGCGGAGGACCCCGCCCCGGCCTGGGAGCCGCTGCCCAGGCTGACCGAGGCCGCCGCCGCGGTCGCCGGTTCGACGGCGAGCGTGGCCATCACGCGCGGCTTCGACCGCACCAACCGCGAACGCGCCAAGGCGCTGCGCTCGCTGCTGCAGGAGCGGAACGTCCCCGCCATCGAGATCACACCGGCACCCGGCAGCGAGCGGCTGCTCGCCGACGCCGACATCGCCGCCGTGGTCAACCTGATCGGCGCCGGGAGCTGGCAGCCCTACCGGATCGCCGCCGAGCTGGGAGCGCCGGTGCTGACCCCGAACCCGACGGAGCAGTCGGCCGAGGAGGTCCAGCGGCACGTGATCGCGCTGGAAGCCGACGACGGCAAGCGCGACATCGCGCTGTCGCACGTCGCGATCCGCGCGGACAGCGCCGACGGCAAGCTGACCGTCGCGCACGACACCGACGAGGTGTCCACCAGCGGCGGCTGGCTCAGCGTCACCGCGCAGGACGGTGCGCTGCAGCTGGAACTCGGGGGCCAGGACGTGTCCGCCCAGCAGCTGTCCACCACGAGCCTGCGCGTGCAGGTCGAGGACACCCCGCACCGGCTGGTGCGCGACGAGCTGCCGATCGCCGACTACGAGGGCACGCTGACCCTCACCGCCGAGGCGAACGGGCTCACCGTCCGCCCGGTCTGACACCGGTCGCACCGCGAAGCGCACGATGGCCCGGCCGCGCGCCGGGCCTTTTCGCGTCCCGGCCCCTTCGCTCCTCGGGCAGCGGCCCCCGGTGTCGCCGCACTACCCCTCGAACCGGGTATTTACGACTTTCGCCGCCTTCCGGAGACAACCCTTCCGCTCTCCTCGGCGTCTCTGTGGCGTGGACCATTCGCGCACCTGCGTGCGGTCCACAGCACGAACCACGGCGCGCGGCTGCCTCCCGCCGCTGCGGCGCGCCGAACTACCGACCGAGGAGGTTCGATGTCACCCGCGAAGCCCCGCACGGGACGTCCGCTCCGAGCCGCGGCCGCGACCACCGGCGCCACCGCCCTGGCGATGGGCGCGATCTTCGCCGGCCAGGCCGCCGCCCAGGAGAACCAGGACGACTTCGAGCGCATGGAACGGGCGTGCCAAGAGGGGTACCTGTGCATCTGGGAAGGCGCCAACGGCGGCGGTAACCGCATGGACCTGTACTACTGCGGCGAGCGCGTCAACGTCCGTGAAGACTACGGGCAGCAGCCCGGCATCGCGGGCGTCGGTTCCTTCGTGAACAACCAGCACGACGGCACGACCGCCAGCTTCTACGGACCGCTGCCGGACGACCCGGACGGCCCGCCGCAGCACCAGTACGACTCGGTCGCCTTCGAGATCCGCGGCGACACGACGGACCTCAACACCTTCCTGGTCGAGGCCTGCCCTGCGGGCATGAACAAGCCGGCCCCCTGAGGGCGCACCGCGCGGCGAGCTCCTGAGGAGCAGTACCGGAGCCCCCGCGCTGCACCCTTGGTGCACCGCGGGTCCGCCGCGGATGATGCACCGCCCCTCGGACGAATCGGTGAGCGGTGCGTTTTCCACCCGCCCGTGTGGGGACTATTTGCAATTTTCATGAAAATTGCGAGCTGTCCCCACACGATTGCGGGAGGAGTGATCAACACGTGATCGCGGGTCGCTCGAGGGGAGGGCGAGGGCCGGTGCTCGGCGGGGCGGTCGTCGACCGCCTGTTCGCCACCCGTGGCCACCGCGCGCCCCGTCGTCAGTCCCCGGGACCGCGGAGCGGGAGGCGGCACCTGCTCCGCGCCCAATCTCCTGCTCCGAATGATGTGCACACCTTTTCGCGACTCCACTGCCACGGCATCATCTACTCCGAGTAGACAGCCTGCGAAAGGTGGAACGTGCACTCGCGAGCGACCTCGGTCCTGCTGCGCCACCTGGTCAACGGAGCGGCCCGCGCCGCCCCTGGACTGCGCACCGCGTACGTCCTCGCGCGGCAGGGAGTGCTGCGCCCCCTGCGCCCGGACAAGCTCGCCCGCATCGCCGCCGCGTACCGCCGCTGGGGCGTCACCCCGCCGCTGGGCTTCGCCATCGGCGCCGTGCGCCACCCCGACCGGCCCGCGGTGATCGACGAACGCGGCGTGCTCAGCTACTCCGAAGTGGAGCACCGCACCACCCGGCTGGCGCACGGGCTGCGGGACCGGCTGCACCCGGGCGAACGCATCGGGGTGTTGTGCCGCAACCACCACGGAACCGCCGAGACGATCATCGCCGCCGGCAAGCTCGGCGTCGACGTGGTGCTGCTCAACACCGGTCTGAGCAGCACGCAGGTCGCCGACGTCGTCGAGCAGCAGCGGGTCGGCGTGCTCGTCCTCGACGAGGAGTTCGCCGGGCACCGCGACGAGCTCCCCAGCGGGCTGGAGACCGTGCTGGCCTGGACCGACGGGACGACGCGGCGCGCCACCCTCGAGCACCTCATCGCCCGCGGCCCCAACCGCGCGCTGCCGCGGCCGACGCGGCACTCCCGGATGATCGTGCTCACCTCCGGCACCACGGGCTCGCCGAAGGGAGCCCGACGCCCGGACCCGCCGAGCCTGGAGCCCGCCGCGACGATCTTCTCCCGCATGCCGCTGCGCCACGGCGAGCGCCTCCTCATCAGCGCACCGCTGTTCCACACCTGGGGCGTGGCCGGGTTCCAGCTGGGGGCCGTGCTCGGGGCGACGCTGGTGCTGCAGCGCAAGTTCGACCCCGAACGGGCCCTGGACGTGCTGCGGCGGCAACGCTGCACCGCGCTGTTCGCCGTGCCCGTCATGCTGCAGCGCATCCTCGACCTGCCGGAGGGCGTGCTGGCGCGCTCGGCTCCGTCCGCGCTGCGCACGGTCGCCAGCAGCGGCTCGGCCCTGCCGGCGGACCTCGCCGCGCGCTTCCAGCGGCGGTTCGGCCGCGTGCTGTACAACTTCTACGGCTCGACGGAGGTCTCGTGGGTGAGCATCGCGACGCCGAACGAGCTGCACTCCGCGCCCGGCACGGCGGGGCGCCCTCCCCGGGGGACGACGGTCCGCCTGCTCGACGACGCGGGGAAGCCGGTGAGCACGGGCTCGGTCGGACGCATCTTCGTGCGCAACGACATGCTCTTCGAGGGCTACACCGGCGGCGGTGACCGGGATCGGCACGACGGGATGATGGCCACCGGGGACCTCGGCAAGTTCGACGGCAAGGGCCGCCTGTTCGTCGTCGGCCGGGAGGACGACATGATCGTCTCCGGCGGGGAGAACGTGTACCCGAAGGAGACCGAGGACGCCGTGGCCGCCCTGGAGGAGGTCGCGGAAGCCGCCGTCATCGGAGTGCCGGACGCGGAGTTCGGCCAGCGGCTCGCGGCCTTCGTGGTGCTGCGCGAGGTGGGGGCGCTCACCTCCGACGGGATCCGCGAGCACGTCCGCGCACGCCTGTCACGCCAGGCCGTGCCGCGTGACGTGGTCTTCCTCGACGAGCTGCCGCGCAACGCCACCGGCAAGGTCGTCCCCGCGGAACTGCAGGCGCACCTGCGGGCCTGACCACCGGCACTGATCCACCCCCGCCGCGTTAGGCTCAGCTGCGTGAACGACCGTCTGGTGTGGATCGACTGCGAAATGACCGGACTCGATCTCCGCTCGGATGCGCTGGTGGAGATCGCGGTGCTGGTGACCGATGCCGAGCTCAACATCCTCGGCGAGGGCGTGGACCTCGTGGTGCACGCCGACGACGACACGTTGGCGCGGATGCAACCGGTGGTGCGGGACATGCACGAGCGTTCCGGGCTCACCGAGGAGATCCGCCGGTCGGCGGTGACGCTCGCGGAGGCCGAGCAGCGCGTTCTGGAGTACGTGCGCGAGCACGTCCCGGACGGTCGCTCGGCGCCGCTGGCCGGCAACTCCATCGCGACCGACCGCGGGTTCATCGCCCGGGACATGCCCGAGCTGGACGCGCACCTGCACTACCGCATGGTCGACGTCTCCTCCGTCAAGGAGCTCGTCCGGCGCTGGTACCCGCGGGTGTACTACGCCCAGCCCGAGAAGGGCCTCGCGCACCGCGCCCTCAACGACATCCGGGAGTCCATCCGCGAGCTGGCCTACTACCGGCAAACCGTGTTCGTCCCCCAGCCGGGTCCGAGCACCGAGCAGGCCCAGCGGTCCGCTGCGGCGCTGCTCGACGGGGAGCAAGCAGAATGACCTGCACGAACAGTGGATCGGCAACCCGTTTCACGGGCGCGGACGAAGGCACGCTAGGATAGACGTGTCGCTGCGGCGGCCGCGGACGGCGCGGCCGGGATTCCGCGGGTGACCACGGTGGGTGTAGCTCAGGCGGTAGAGCACTGGGTTGTGGTCCCAGGTGTCGCGGGTTCGAATCCCGTCACTCACCCCACGCGAAAGGGCCCCGTTCTCCGGAACGGGGCCCTTTCGCTGCGCCGGAGCCTTTTCACCGCGCCGGGTCAGCGGTTGCCGCTGACCCACTCGTCCCAGGGCACCTGCCAGTCGCCGAAGCCGTCCCACGACTCCAGCTGCGGCCCGCCCGAGTTGGTGATCTCGACGACGTCGCCCTTCTTCAGCAGGTCGTACACCCACTTCGCGTCCGCCTCGCTGAGGTTGATGCACCCGTGACTGGTGTTGGTGTTGCCCTGCTGCGGCACCGACCACGGGGCCGCGTGGAGGAACTCGCCCCCGTTGGAGATCCGCACTGCCCAGTCGACCTCGGTCTCGTAGCCGCCCGGTGCGTCCACCGGAACGCCGAACGTCGCCGAGTTCATGACGTACGAGTCGTGCTTCTGCGTGACCACGTGCGTGCCGTTGCTGGAGGGGAACTCCGGCTTGCCGAGCGACACCGGCAGGGTGCGCAGGAGTTCGCCGTTGCGCTTGACGGTCATCTGGTGGCTGCTGCCGTCGGCGTGCAGCTCGACCCTGTCCCCGATGGTGATCTGCGCGCTCCGGTCCTCGTCGCCCCAGACACCGTCGCCGAGCTGCCGGCCGTAGACGTCGATGCCGATGTCGACGCGGGTTCCCGGCTTCCAGTACTCCTTCGGCCGCCAGTGCACCTCGCGGTCGTCGAACCAGTAGAAGGCGCCCTCCACCTCCGGTTCGGTCCGGATCTTGATCGCTTCTTCAGCGCGCTCCTTGTCCGGCGCCGGGGCGTCTTCGCTGAAGTAGAACGCCAGCGGCTGCCCGACGCCCACGGTCTGCCCGTCGAGCGGGTTCATCGAGACGTACGTCCGGGCCTTCGGGTTCGCCGTGTGGAACGTCGAGCGGTGCTGCACCGGATCGTCGGAACCGCGAACGGTGACGGTCAGCGTGTAGTCCCGGTCGTAGCCGAGCTTGCCGTCGGCGGACCAGCGCGTTCCTCCCCCGCTGATCGTGCCCGGGATCTTCTCGCCCTCTCCGTTGGTGAGCTCCGCGCGCACGATCTCGCCACCACTGGCCTCAGCGGTCACCGGATCGGCCGGGCTCACGTCTTCGGCCCCGTCCTGCGGCGCGAACCGCACCTTCGGCGGGGACGCGGCCGTGTCACCGGTCTGCCCCGTGCTGGTTCCCGCGCAGCCGGAGACGAGCGCGACGAGCACCCCGAAGAGCACGACGAGCATCGGCCGACGTCCCGCCGCGGGAACACGTGACACCTGCATTCGTGACAGTCCGTTCTCCGTTGTGGTCTCCCCGCCCGCTCCGGCAGCGGTGCACACCCGAGTGAGCGACTGCACCCGCGCGAGCGGACGGACGTTGTTTCCCCCCTGAAGACACAACGCCCCCCGTTCAGGTTGCGTTCCCGGGGAAACGAAATTGAGACCAGGAGCTCACCAGGGGTTCGGGCAGCACAACGCCCGCGAGCGCTCCCCTCCTCCCTCCGGAGGACCCCCCGGTGAACAACCCCTCCGGAGGGGTGCTAAAGTATTTCTCGTCAGGCAGCGAGGGAACGCCACATCGGAGAAACACCGAGACACCGGAAACCTCGCTGAAGACGAGCGCCAATAGCTCAACAGGCAGAGCAGCAGACTCTTAATCTGCGGGTTCGGGGTTCGAGTCCCTGTTGGCGCACCGAAAGCCCAGGCCGAGCGGTCTGGGCTTTTTCTCGTGCGGGATCCACCTCAGCGCACCCCGCATTCCCGCGCGAAACCAGCGCGAATCAGTGGCGGAGACCACGCACCGCGAATCACCGAGATCTCCGCGCCGCTCCCGCCGCTTTCCGCCTGCGGACCCCGGCGCTCGAACCCGGCGAACCGGAGCACCCCCTTGCGGAGCCGCCCGGGCGCCCACCCGAGGGGCCGCCCCGCACCTCTCCGCAACACCGCGTTCACCCACCGGAACGTGATCTCCCCCTCTTGGCCGCGCTGCTCCGATGAGGTTAGGTTTACCTCTGCTACCGACAACGGCAGCGGCGAGGCTCCACCCGCAACTGCTCGTTCCCTCCAGCGAGCACCATCCCCCAACACTCCGGGCGTCCTCCCCTGCCGAACAACCCCGAACCGGAAACGGCCGACGAACATGCACAGACATTTCCGCCTTGCCAGCACGATCGTCATCGCCCTGGTCCTCGCTCTCGTGGCGGGCTGCGGCTCCTCCGGCAACACCGAGCAGCAGGCCAGCGCGGACGGTCCCGCCGTCAAGCACGCGATGGGCGAGACGCAGGTCCCGAAGGACCCGAAGCGCGTCGTCGTCCTCGACACCGGTGAACTCGACACCGCGCTCGCGCTGGGCGTGCAGCCGGTCGGCACCGTCCTCGCCGACACGCAGGAAGGCCTCCCCTCCTACTTGGACAAGGCCAGCAAGGGCAACATCCAAACCGTGGGCACGATCGGTTCCCCGAACCTGGAAAAGATCGCCTCGTTGAACCCCGATCTGATCCTGTCCAGCAAGGTCCGCGACGAGGAGCGCTACGGCGCGCTCAGCAAGATCGCACCCACCGTGTTCAGCGAAACCACGGGAAAGCCGTGGAAGGAGAACCTCCGCCTGTACGCGAAGGCGCTGGGCAAGGAGCAGAAGGCCGACCAGCTCATGCGCGACTACGAGAAGCGGACCCAGCAGATCCGCAAGCTCGTGGGCGGTGAGCAGAACGCTCCGACGGTCAGCGCGCTGCGCGCCACCGGCGAGCAGCTCCGCCTGTACGGCACCGGGTCGTTCATCGGCACGATCCTGGAGGACTCGGGGCTCAAGCGCCCGAAGAACCAGCAGAGCGACGAGACCTTCACCGAGATCAGCCGCGAGCAGATCGGCGCTGCCGACGCCGACTACCTGTTCCACTCGGCCTACGGCGATCAGGGGCGCCAGCAGCTCGACGACATCCGCGGCTCGGCGCAGTGGACCGCGCTGAAGGCGGTGCAGAACAAGCACGCCGAATCGGTCCCGGACGACACGTGGTTCCTCGGCATCGGACCGCTCGCGGCCAACCGCGTGCTCGACGACCTGCACCGCGTGTTCAGCAAGTAACTGTTCAGCAAGTAACAACGGGCGCGCCCCGGGAGTCCGCTCGGTGCGGCGGAGTCCCGGGGCGCAGCTTCGCCCGCAACCGGGCCAGCGCTCCCCAGCCCCGCGGAGCCCCTCACCAGCGCCGTTCACGCGCCGTCGGGCTGCCGCTGCGGCTGCTTCAGCGGACGGTCAACCGCAGATCGCCCACGGACCGGCCCGCGGCCAGGCCGTGCTCGCCCTCGTCCAGCTCGTCCAGTTCCACCAGCACCTCGACCTCGGCACCCCGCTCCACGTGCACCTTGGCGAACCCCACCAGGCGAGGTGGTCGGTCCTCGGCCGTGGCGTAGAGCTGCACGACCTCGCTGCCCGCGCGCGGACCGACGTTGCGGATCCGCACCCGGACGCTGTCGCCGTCGTCGACGGCCTCCTCGTAGTCCCACTCGGTGTAACCGAGCCCTTCCCCGAAGTGGAAAGCCGGCATCGTTCCGGAACGGGCGTAGGCGCGATAGCCGAACGCGTCGCCCTCCTCGTAGCGGAGATGACCGTCCTGCGGTTGGATCGCCGGCAGCGGGACCGGCACGTCGGCGAGCTCCGCCGGCACGGTGGTGGGCATGCGCCCGCTCGGCTCCCGCTTCCCGGCCAGCACGTCGGCCAGCGCACCGCCGAACTCCTGACTGCCGAACCACGTCCACAGCACGGCCGGCACCGAGCCTGCCCAGGGCAGCAGCACCGGCGCCCCGGCGTTGACCACCGCGACCGTGCGCGGGTTGACCTCGGCGACCCGGCGGACCAGCTCGTCCTGCCCACCCGGCAGGCTCAGGTCGGACCGGTCGGAGCCCTCGGTCTCCACCTCGGAGCTCGTCCCGACCACCACCACCGCCGCGTCCGCGTCCCGCGCCGCCTCCACCGCGGCGGTGAGCTCGCGCTGCTCGTCCCACTGCTGCGGACGCCAGCCGACCCCCACCGAGGCGATGCCGTCGAGATCCGCGGGTTCGAAGTCCACGGCGAGCGACACGGTGCCGTCAGCGGCGAAGTCGGTGTCCAACAGCACCGCGGCCACGCGCCGCTCCGGTGGGGCGACGAGCTCCACCGCTGGATCGGCGGTGTCGCCCTCCCGGGTCACGTGCTCGTCGAAGAGCTCGCGCCCCGCGATGCGCAGCGCCGCTCGGCCGGTCCCGCTCACGCCGAACAGGTTCTCGCCCGCCTCCGCCCGCACGTTCGTGCTCAGGCGCAGGCGGCGGGTTCCCGCCGGCATGCCTTCGCGCCCCGTCCACAGCAGGCGCTGCACCCCGCGGATCTCACTGCTCAGCACGTTCTCCCGCGCGTCGAGGTACTCCACCAGCACCCCGCGGGAACGCTCACCGCCCTCGCCCGCGTCCGGAGGGGCCAGCACGGCCTCGGGAGCCAGCGGCTCCAGAAGACGCTGGTGCCGCACTCCGCGCTGCGCCACCACGGTCGCGTCCGGGAAAGCCTCCCGCAGCCCGTCCACCGGGCCGACCACGTGCGCCGGCACCACCTGGGACGAGCCACCGCCCTGGACGACCGGGGCGAACGCGTTCTCCCCGAGCACCGCGATCGTGCGCGTCCCGCGGGGCAGTGGCAGGAGCGGAGAGCCGTCGTCGACGGGGTCGTTGCGCAGCAGCACGAACGTCCGCGCCGCCATGTCCCGGATCGTCTCCGCAGTCTCGGCCGGCTCGGGGCCCGCGGCCGCCGCGGGCGGCGCGGCCTTGGCCGTGACGTCCAGCGCACCGGTGCGCCACGCCAGCCGGAGCAGGCGCAGCACCTTGTCGTCGAGGACGTCCTCCGGGACTCTCCCCTTCTTGACCGCCTGCGCCAGCTCACCTCCCGCCCACGGGCTGCCGGTGCCGGGCATCGTCAGGTCGAGCCCGGCCAGGGCGGAGGCGTCGACCGAGGAGGTGGCGAACCAGTCCGACACGAGCACGCCGTCCCAGTCCCACTCGCTCTTGAGCACGTCGCTGATCAGCGTGCGGTTCTCGGTCATCGTGCGCCCGTTGACGCTGTTGTACGCGGCCATGAGCATCCAGGGACCCGCCCGGCGCACGATCCTGCGGAACGGCTTGAGGTGCACGTCCCGCAGCGTGTCCGCATCGACGACCACGTCGTAGCTGTTCCGACCGCTCTCGGTGTCGTTGGCCGCGAAGTGCTTCGGCGCCGCCGCCACCCCGTGCCCCTGGAGGCCCGCGGCGATTTCGGCGCCGAGCTCGGCGACGAGCAGCGGATCCTCCGCGAGGTTCTCGAAGTTCCGACCGCCGTACGGGCTCCGGTGCAGATTGACCGTGGGCGCGAGCACCGCGTGCACACCGCGGCGCCGTGCCTCCGCTCCGAGCACCGAGCCCGCGGTCCGTGCGACGTCCCGGTCCCAACTCGCGCCGATCGCCGCCCCCACCGGTATCAGCGCCGAGGGGTCGCGCTCGTCCCAGCGCGGTCCGCGCACCCCGTTCGGGCCGTCCGACAGGACGAGCTCGGAGAGTCCGATCTTCGGCAGGGGCGCGGTCGTCCAGAAACCGCCGCCGGCAACGAGCGCTGCCTTCTCCACGACGGAGAGTTCCGAGAGCAGCGCGTGCAGCGACGCGTCGTCCGGCGCGTCCCGCTGAGCCGTGGTCGTCATCCAGACACCCCTCTCCAGCAGCGACCGTTGTGGGCGCCGAGGGTGCGCGGCCTCGCACCGCGCACAGCCCCTGGTCACAATCCAGTCTCGAACGGCGGGGAGGGGATGTCGAGGAGGCCGGAAGCCCGGTCGCTCGACGAGCGACCAAGAAGACGGGTGTGCTGCGACAACGGTTCAGGGACCGACGTGTTCCGGCGTGTCGGGAATGGTGGTGCTCGTCGTGGGCGGGCGCCGCAAACGCGGGGACCAGCACACGCGGGAAGGGTCCCGCCAGGCACGCGGGGAGATGGGCGACCCCGCCCCCGCACCGCCGGCACCCCCCACACACACAAAAGGGGTGCGGACGCCACCCCCACCCCAGGAGGCACACCCACACCCCACACAGCCCACACACACAAAGAGGGGTGAGGTCGGAACCCGCACCCCGCACGGGAAAACCCCCTGGTTCCCCCGGGCGGACGGGCTCAACAACCCCACCCCTCTTTTTCTTTTCGTGTTGTGTCGGCGGCGCCTTACTCTCCCACACCCCACCGAGTGCAGTACCATCAGCGCAGGGAGACTTCGCTACCGGGTTCGGAATGGGACCGGGCCTACCCCTCCCGCCATAGCCACC